>CAZSSV010000067.1:0-10763 GCA_964609425.1 uncultured Isosphaeraceae bacterium
GCAAGAAGATAAAGTGACCGGCGGTCGCTTTGTTCTAAGTGGTTGGGAGGGCGGGGGATGCGTTTTTCGGGATGCGCCATCGCCAGTTTCCCCGCGGGCGGCCCGGGCGGTTCATGCGTGCGGCCGCGCCGAGTCCCAGGAGGTCTTGCATCGGAATGACCCGCAGATTCGCAGGCGACCGCAGGCAGGCTCGGACCAGGGCCTCCGGGGCCTCGGCAGCCCGTGTGCAGCCGGTGGCCTTGGCGAAGCGTCGGCGGGCGTCGGGGGGCAGGGTTCTGTACCAGCCCACCGCCGTGTCGTTGTCGTGCGTTCCTGGGTAACACACGCAGCGGGCCGGGTGCTGCGCCGGCGCGTCGGGGCTTGCGTCCTTGAACCAGCCCCACTGGGCGATTCGCATCCCCGGGAGACCAAAGTCATCTCGAAGCCGCCGGACTGCGGGTGTGACGGCGCCGAGGTCTTCCGCGATGAAGGGCAATGTGCCAAGGTTGGCGCGAAGCGTCTCCAGAATGGCCCGGCCAGGTGTACGCCGCCATTTCCCGGTGCGGGCGGTTCTGGCTCGCGAAGAAACCTCGTACAACCGAACGAAACCGATGAAGTGATCAATTCGTATCGCGTCAAAGAGCGACAGTGCACGGTCAAAGCGCTGCACCCACCAACGAAACCCCTCTTTGCGGTGCGCCGGCCAGTCGTAGTGAGGGTGCCCCCACAATTGTCCGTCCGGGCAAAAGTCGTCAGGTGGCACGCCCGTGACGACGGTGGGCCCGCCCCGCCTGTTCAGCCTGAAAAGGTCGGGCCGCATGCGAACGTCGGTGGCGTTCGCGTGAACGAAGAGCGGCACGTCTCCAATGAACCCGACGCCTTGCTTCGCCGCGTGCGATCTCAGTCGCATCCACTGCGCGTGCAACTCGTATTGGATGAACGCATGCAGGTTGGGATCTCCGGGCTGGTCGCTGCACCAGTCGCTCAACCAGTACGACTGGCGCGACTGGAAGCGGCGAAAGGCAGGCTGCTGCAGCCCACCTCTTGACGAGAACCGCTCAAACGCCGCTCGGATGCGAGGCTTCTTGAACCGAGCGGCTTCGCGGTATCGCACATTGCCGCAGCGTAGGGCGGCGGGGGCGCGCAAGGCGGATTTCGGAAGCAGCCCATCGCTGCAGAGATCCTCAAGGCTCATCATCAGCGGTTCAATCGCGAACGCGCTTCGGCCGGAGTAGGGCGAATTGCCCAGGCCGATCGGGTTGATCGGTAGCACTTGCCACGCCGACACACCCTCAGAAGCACACCAGTCGGCAAACGACCGCGCAGCTGGTCCAAAGTCACCGATGCCGTGTGGCGACTGCAGGCTGGTGATGTGCATGAGCACGCCGATGTGGCGGCCTGTCAGCACGTCAATCGTTCTCATGGGGCCGTCCAGACGACTCCCGCGACCGCTGGAATCGAAACGACCGGCCAAGTTTCATGGGAGTCCGATGCCGCGGGGAAGGCCAGCTCCCACTCCGACCCCAGCGACTCCGGAAGCGTAACCCGGGCGACTTCTTCACCTGCGTTGATCGCGACCAGGACACGGTCACCCTCGTGTTCTCGAAGGAACACCCACACGTCCTGAGAATCATCGATGAGGATGGTCTCGATGGACCCTCGCCGCAGGGCAGGATGCGATCGTCTCAGCCCAATGACCTGACGGTAGAAGTCGAGATGGTCGGGCATGAACTGCATGTCGGGATCGTCATACGGCTGCAGATCTTCCCAGAGCATGGGCTTTCGATTGTTCGGGTCGTCGCTGCCCCACATACCTGCTTCGTCGCCGTAGTACACCATGGGGGCGCCGACATACGTCATCTGCAACAGGGCGGCGAGCTTCGCCTTCTGATAAGCCCAGGCGGGAGGCTTGTCCGCTTTGTAATCTTCAACTTCCTGTTCGCGGTTCTGCGCGTCGTAGGGGCGGTCCGGGTTGTAAACCTTCGACACGAGGCGATCGGTGTCGTGGCTGTCCAACAGGTTCTGCAGCACGTAGGTGGCACTGTCCGGGTACGCCAGCCGCAGCCTGGCGAACTGTCTTTCGGCTTCCGTCGCGGAGATTTTCCGCTCGTTGCCAGTGATCCAGTCGAGCGAAATCTCTGCGAACGGATAGTTCATCACCGCGTCGAACGAGCGTCCATCGAGCCAGTGCTCGGCTCGGTCCCAGATTTCGCCGACGATGAGCGCGTCGGGGTTGATCGACTTGACGAGTTTCCGCCACTCGATCCAGAAGGGGAGCGGCACTTCGTTCGGAACGTCAAGACGCCATCCATCAATGCCATCAGACGGATCGCCATCGCCGTCCGGATCCATCCAGCGCCGGGTGATCTCCATGATGTGCCGCCGTGCGGACTCGCTGGCGATGCCGTGCTCGTCGTCCTTGGCGAACACCGGAAGTTCGCCAAACCCCGCCCAGCCTTCGTAGTCGAAAGGTTTCCACGACTTCACGGCGAACCAGTCGGCGAACTCGGACGCCTTCCCATGCGTTTTCACATCCTGGAAGGCAGGGTGTCGCGTTCCGACATGATTGAAGACGCCATCGATGATGACCCGAAACCCCAAGGCCTTGGCCTCTCGAAGGAATGCGAGAAATGCGAGGTCGCTCCTGGTCCAGGTCCAGGTGGACGAATCTGCCGGATGCTCGGAAGCCTCCGCAGCGGCGTACTCGAGACCACCTCCGTAGTGTTCGTCGATGTGCACGAAACTCGTCGCGTTGTATTTGTGGTGGCTCTCGGACTGAAAGATCGGGTTCAGGTACAACGCGTTGACGCCCAGATCCTTGAGGTACTCCAGTTTGTCGCGCAGGCCGGCGAGATCGCCGCCGTACAGCCTGGAGAACACGTACCAGTCGTAGAAGCCCTGGCCGTCCATGCCTTCGCTCAAGGCCGGCGCGTACCAATCAGATGTCCAACTGCGACCGGGTTGTGGGTCGGTACTTGGATCGCCGTTCCGAAACCGGTCGACCATGATTTGGTACCAGATGGCGTCGCGTGCCCAATCGGGTGTTTCGAGGTGCATCGAAGTCTCGCTGAATCTGTGAACCCGAGGGCTTCGCTGCGTCGCGGCCCCGTCGTGAATCATGAACGTGTATCGATCGTCGCGGTCCGGAACCGGCACCGTGACCTCCCACCACTGGAATCGGCCGTCGTCCAATACGGGCCGAGTCGGTGTTGAGCCGGCCCACGGTTGCGAGAGTGAAACGGCCTCCACGTCTCCCGAGAGCGTTCGCATGCGAATCGTTCGCCAGTCGGAGGGTCCTGATGAGTCGCTCCACTGTGATGGATCGTGGTTGACTGCAGCGCCTTCAATACGCTCATCGCCGAGTCGCGCCCGGGTTGGATCGATGTTGGCAGCCGGGCCCAGCCGAAGCACCGCGTTGTTGCCGCCGTGACCATCATGCTCACGGTCCGGATTCCGCGGATCGACCATCCACGCCCCATCGACGACGAACTTGTAGCGGCGGATGCCTGGCTCGAGCGGAACCGTGACCTGCCAGCGGTCCCCATTGAGCGTCATCGGCGTACTGCTCGGATTCCAGCCGTTGAAGTCGCCGGCGAGGGTCGCCCCGCCTGCTTCAGCATGGCCAGCGAGCGAGAACTGGCAGATCCACCGGTCGCCACGATCGTTTGCAGCGACAGACGGGGGCAGCGATGTTCGCGCAGTCGGGCCCGGCTGAACGACGGGCAGCGCCGGCGGCCATCCGCCCAGCGCGATTGCAAGCAGAAGTGGTGCGACAGTCATGTGGGTGGGTAGGGTATCCGCGATGGATTCCTCCGCAGGACCCTGACCAATGAGTTTCGGACGCCATTTGGCGGCCGCGGCCCGCGCGCTGTTGGCGGCGGCGGCAGTGATTCTGGTGCTTTGGGCCTTCACGTGGGTTGCGGTTCGAACATTCCGCGGCGTCGGCGGCGAGCGCACGGTGCTTCGCGTCATGCACTGGAGCGGTGGTGGTGGCCAACAAGAGGATGAGATCGTCGAGGCGTCATTGGACGCATTCGAGCAGGCGCATCCCGGCATCGAAGTGCAGCGAATCAACCCTGGCGATTCGGGCCAGTTCTTCACCAAACTGCAGACAATGATGGCCGCCGGGGAACCGCCCGACGTCTTCTACATGGACTATGCGCGACTTCCTGTGTTCGTCCGCGAGGGCCAACTGGCGAATATCGAAGCGGTCGGAGCTGCCGGCCAGCACATTGATCTCGGCGACTTCTACACGCCGGCGGTCGATGCGTTTCGATGGGATGGTGAGCAGGTCGGAGCCGGGCCGTTGTGGGGGGTTCCGAAGGACTTCACAACGGTTGGCTTCTACGCCAATCTCGATCTGCTGGAACGCGCCGGAGTGCCGCGGCCTTCCGCGGAATGGACCTGGGATGACTTCATCGCTGCGGCGAGGGCAATCGGACGCCTCGACGGCGTCTCTGGGGCTGAGGTTGTGACGTGGCCCTTCGTGCTGCGGTCGATGCTCTGGACCGAGGGTGTGGACGTCGTCGGGGAGGACTGGACGGACCTCCGCGTGACCGATCCCGAGGTCAGGTCCGTCTTGAGGCGGCTTCGGTCGTGGCGGTACGACGAAGCGGATGCCCTGGTGTCCGCCGAAGCGGAGGGCATTGATCCATCATCCCTGTTCTTGACCGGGCGGATCGGCATGGTGGGCCCCTTTGGTCGTTGGGTCGTCCCGTCGTTTCGGAGTATCCCGCCGAGTGGAACGGAAGGCGGCTTCGACTGGGACTTTCTACCACTGCCCCGAGGCCGCGAACACGCCAATGTCATCGCAACCGTCGCGTGGTCGATGGCCGCCGGTTCAGCCCATCCCGAAGAAGCGTTCACGCTGCTGAAGTGGCTGGTGTCCGAGGATGTGCAAGCGGCGCAGTCGCGTCTCGGGCTTGCCATCCCGACGCGGCGTCGTGTCGCTGAGTCGGACGCTTTCATCGATCCAACCGTGCCGCCCGCGAGTGACCGGGCGTTTCTCGACGAAGTGGCCGTGGCCCGCGTTCCGCACTGGCCAGCTGACCCCGCCTTTGCTGAACAGTTCGACCGGCGACTCAGCAAGACGCTCCGCGGTGCAGACGACGTGGAAACAGCGACCCGGAATCTCGACACGTGGTGGCGCAACCGGCTTGATTCACCGCTCACCATTGGTTCGTTCTCGCCGATGCCCTGGTGGTCAATCTGGAGCGTGTTGACGGGCGTGCTGTTGATCTTCGGCACTGTGATTGTTGTTCGCCTTCGCCGCGGCGGGAGAGAGCGGCGTGCACGGCTCGAGGAGCGCGCAGGCTGGCTGCTCGCCGCGCCTTGGATGATCGGGTTCGCCGTGTTTCTCGCGGTGCCGATTGTGCTCTCGCTGCTCCTGTCGTTTACCCGGTGGGGGGGTATTGGTCCGGTCGCAACGGCGGAGTATGTGGGCCTGGCAAACTACGCCCGCATGCTCTCGGAGGATGACACGTTCCGTCGAAGCCTGTGGGTGACGGTCTGGTACGCCCTTCTGGCGGTGCCGACCGGACAGGCATTCGCACTGGGGGCGGCCCTGCTCTTGAACATGAAGGTTCTCGGGGTGGGGCTGTACCGCGCCGCGTGGTATCTGCCGAGCGTGCTGGCGGGCGTGGGCATTGCAGTCCTGTGGCAGTGGGTCTTCAAGAGCGAAGGTGGGCTGATGAATACGGTGCTCGAACCGTTGCTCAGCCCGCTTGGTCTGCAGCCTCCCGAGTGGTTCACCAACGACGCCGCCACGTGGGGCGTGCCGGCGTTCGCGATCATGAACTTCTGGATCGTCGGTGGCAGCATGCTCGTGTACCTCGCTGGTCTGCGCAACATCCCGGTGGAGCAGTACGAGGCTGCGTCCATTGATGGCGCTCGTGGATGGCGCCGGTTCAGGAGCGTCACACTCCCGATGCTCTCGCCGATCATTCTCTTCAACGGCATCATGGCGATCATCGGATCGTTCCAGGTGTTCACGCAGGCTTTCGTCATGACCTCGGGCGGTCCGGGTGACGACACGCGGTTCTACGTGCTGTATCTCTACAACCTCGCGTTCGATGTCTATGAGATGGGCTACGCGTCGGCGCTGGCGTGGGTGCTGCTGCTGGTCGTACTCGGGCTGACGGCGATCACGCTGCGGTTCGGTGGGCGCAAGGTCTACTACGAGGGGATGGCATGACTTCCGGAAGCGTCGCACTCCGCCTGCTCCGCCATGTGCCCCTCATTCTGGGGGCGGCGCTCATGCTCTTCCCGCTGTGGTGGATGCTCGTGGTCAGCCTGGAGACGGAGCAGCGGGCCGGCATGGCGATGGTGGCCGGCGACGTGCTCAACGTCTGGCCGGAGGATCCGCAGTGGCACAACTACGCGGATGCGATGCGTGATGTGGGTTCCACACCGTGGATCACATTTCTCGATGCATTGGCCAACTCGATCGTGGTCACGGTCTCGGTGATTGTTGGAACCGTGCTCTCGTGCAGTCTCGTCGGGTTTGCCTTTGCTCGCATCCGCTTCCGCGGGCGGACCGGGATGTTCCTGCTCATGCTTGCGACCATGATGCTTCCTGCGCAGGTGACGATGATTCCGCTCTTTCTGCTGTTCCGGTCGCTCGGGTGGGTGGACACCCTGCTTCCGCTCATCGTTCCGGCTTTCTTTGGAAGTGCGTTCAACATCTTCCTCTACCGGCAGTTCATTGCGGGCATTCCCGAGGCGCTGTTGGAAGCGGGGCGGATGGATGGGCTTGGCTGGCTTGGCCTGTGGTGGCGAATCGTGCTCCCATTGTGCAAGCCGGTCACGGCAATCGTGGCGGTGTTCTCATTCATCTATACGTGGAACGACTTCATGAGCCCGCTCATCTACCTCCACAGCGAGTCGAACCAGACGCTGGCCATCGCGCTCAACTCGTTTCGGACACAGTTTGCCGGATTGGAGGACGTTCACCTCTTGATGGCATTGAGTGTGGTGACGATGATTCCGTGCATCCTGCTCTTCCTTGCGGCGCAGAAGCAGTTCATCGAGGGCCTCGGAAGCGGAGCGGTCAAGGGATAAGCATGGCGGACGTACGGCTTGACAAGGTGACGAAAACGTTTGCCGGTGGTGTGACTGCTGTGTCTGAGTGCGATCTCGCTATTCCCGACGGCCAGTTTGCCGTGCTCGTCGGTCCGAGCGGGTGCGGAAAGAGCACGACGCTCCGGATGATCGCCGGGCTTGAGTCGCCATCTTCCGGGCTCATTCGAATCGGCGACCGGGTCGTCAACAACGTGCAGCCTCGGGATCGAAACGTTGCGATGGTTTTCCAGAACTACGCGCTCTACCCGCACATGAGTGTTGAACGTAATCTGCGCTTTCCCTTGGAGCGACGCCGGTCAACGAGCTTCTGGAAGTCGTTCGTCTCGGGGGCCGAGCGGCGGTCGCGAGCTTCCGAAACTGCTGCGATCGCCGATCGCGTGGCGGCGGCGGCCGCGCAACTGGAGATCGACGGCTATCTGCACCGATTGCCGCGCGAACTCAGCGGTGGGCAGCGGCAGCGCGTCGCACTTGGGCGTGCGCTTGTTCGCGATCCGGAGGTTTTCCTGCTGGACGAGCCTCTGAGCAACCTCGACGCGCGGCTCCGCCTGGCGATGCGGACCGAACTGCGGCAACTGCATCGCCGGCTCGGTGCCACGATGATTCATGTGACGCATGATCAGGAGGAGGCGATGACGCTCGGGGATGTGCTCGTCGTCATGAAGGACGGTGTGGTTCACCAGGTCGGCGCACCTGCAGAGATTTATGATCGTCCGGCGGATCGCTTTGTTGCGTCATTTGTCGGCACGCCGCCGATGAACTTGATCGAGGGTGCCGTGCAAGGGGGGCAGTTTGTGGCTGTGGGAGGGTCCCGGCTTCCTGCTCCTGGCGGGGCGCAGGACGGCGCGGCTGTGCTCGGCATCCGGCCGGAAGCGATTCGTGTGTGTGAAGCCGGCGAGATGGGGGGTGTGGTCACGAACATCGAGCGACTCGGTGATCGAATGGACATCATCGTGGATATTGGTGGCGCACGATTGACGGCGCGGTGCGATCCGGTGTGCGCGGCCGAGGGGCAGCACTGTGGGGTTGAGATTGATGCGGCGGGGCTGCATCTCTTCGACGCCAGCGAGCGCGGACGCAGAAGGTGTGAGTGACAGGGGAGCGCGGTGATGGCTCAAGGGTGGACGGTGGCATGCGACTCGTGCGGGATGGCGTTCTCAGCATGGGATGATGGCAATCCCTGGCACCGGGAACCGGAGCGTGTGCGGATCCTGAGCATCGGTGATGATGCTCCGCCAGCCGAGAAGAAGCAGTACTACTATCACCCCAACGAGCCCCCCCCTGTTCTTGCTTCAGTGGCCGTTGTGGGGAACGATGTCAAGCACCTATGCCTTGACTGTGGCCGCAAGTTCTACTGTGATGTCATCGCCCTTCAGCGCGAGCGTGGCCGATCGCGGCCTGTATGCATCAAGTGTGGGAGCGACCATGTCTATGGCGTCCCCAGCCTCGCTGGCAGGCCTTGCCCGAAGTGCCGCGAGGGGACTTTTGGAGTCGATCCGGACAGTTTCATGATCTCCTGAGATGGTCCGTTCAGGGAGGTGCTGCGTGAAGGGCTGCGTACTCGAAATCTGGACGGCGCCGGCGGCGGGGGCACCGATGATCCGGTGCGCGAGCGCCGAGGCCATCGCTGATTGCGGACTCAAGGGCGATCGATACGCTGTGAAGGCGGGGTCGTACTCCAAGCCCAACGAGGGTCCCGATCGACAACTCACATTGATCGCGGTTGAGGAGCTTCGGTGGCTGCATCAGACGCATGGCATCGAACTCTCGGGCGGGGACTCACGCAGGAATGTTCTGACGGAAGGTGTGCCTCTGAATGATCTTGTTGGCGTCCGCTTTCAGATTGGTCCCATCGAAGTGGAGGGCATCAGACGCTGCCAGCCCTGCAAGCCGCTCGCGGAACAACTGGGCTTCGACTTCGTGCACCTGATGCTGCATCGAAGTGGCCTGAACTGCCGCATCCTGACGCCGGGACAGATTGAAGAAGGCCACCCGATTCGACCTGCGGCAGAATGATGGGTCAGCCAAGGATGGTCGCGACCACCGCTTGAGAGTGAATGAGGTTGGTGCCTGAAATCGGGCCGAATTCGCCCGCGGCGAAGAAGCCCGCGGTTGGTGGGTGGCCAAGCCGCTCCCGCACGATGCCCGTATCGTGCCCGACGTGGTCGAAGAGCCGCTGCCCCCGCCCATTGCAGGTCACGAGCAATGTTGCGAGCGGGGGATCGTGGACCTGTTGGCCGTCAAGGAGAAGTTGAAGGTCTTCGTGTGCGGCCTGGGCGTCACGAAGATGGACCTGAATCGTCTGCCCGAGCCGGGGAAGTTCACCGACTGCCATGCCTCCCTTGTCTTCATCGACGCCCAGCACGTTGCGAACGACAAAGTCTCCGCGGCCGAGCCGCTTCTTACCTGGGTCGATGGCCCGACCGATGAGCAGACCGCCCGAGAGCAATTCTCGTTCGTGGTCCGGGAGATCGCCCAAGAGTTCGCGAACCATGCCCAGGGCGGTTCGCCCGCCGAGCCTCGTGATGACATTGCCATCGCATCCGGTGACGACGACGGGCTGGCCAACCGGCTTGCAGCCCTGGCTGACGATGGTGCGGACGTCAAGGTCGCCCGAGATTGTGACGCCGATCGCGCCTGCGTCCTGGACGACGTCGTCCAAGATGAGCCGATTGCAGGTGGGCTGGGAGGCGCCAGACAGCAATCCCCCGGTGACGGAGATCGCGTGGCCAGCGCCGATACAACTCCCAATGGCCGGGAGCATGCGTGTTGAGGGTGTGCTGAAGGGATCGGCCAGGGCAATGACGCATCTGGTGTCGCTGGCCGCATCAATTCGGGCGGCAAGCGCATCGGGCTGTGAGAGCGGGAGGGGGTCCCAGGCGGCGGTTCGCCAACTGGTAAGTCTGACGCGCTTCTGTCGCCCGAGGCGAAGGGCGATGGCGGACATACCCGCGAGACCTTCGAGCTCTCGCCCGTCGCCGAGCACCGACTCGGTGGTGACGCCCAGAAAGTGACCGGGTACGAGCATGCGTCTGAGATCGTCGCAGGCCTGAGGCAGGGCGGCTGCGTGGTGAAAGCTCGCAAAGAGCATGACCAGATCAGGGCTGCGTCCATCGAGCGCATCATGGAGCGCGCCCGCAACTTCGTCGGCCGCGGTCCGGGTGTCGTGATGCTCGCTCGTTGCTGATGCGGCGATGCGGTTGTCGTCTTCGAGTTGCCGTTTGGTCGTCGTGATCACACCGTCGATGGTACTGGCCGCGCGACCGAATGCCGTACCATCTGCGTCCGATGACGCAAACCCTTTCGACCGACCTTCCAATGGCCGCGAAGTCCTGCGTGCAGCAGGGGGTCGCGGCACTTCGCACGCTTCAGGCGTCAGACGGGCACTGGTGCGGGCAGCTTCAGGGGGACTCCATCCTCGAGAGCGAGTATCTGCTCATGAAGTTCATTCTCGGGCAGGAGTGCGAGCCCATGCGGGACGGTTCCGGGAGGGCATCCCTGGAGCGGATCGCGGCCGGGCTTCGACGGCAGCAGCGGGCAGATGGGACGTGGGGCCAGTATCCGGGCGCGGCCATGGACCTGAGCGCGACGGTGAAGGGCTACTTTGCGCTCAAACTAATGGGCGATCTTCCGGACGCGCCGCACATGGAGCGGGCACGGGACGCCATTCGTGACGCCGGCGGGGCCGAGAACGTCAATACCTTCAG
>CAZSSV010000068.1:0-10562 GCA_964609425.1 uncultured Isosphaeraceae bacterium
GTGGAGCCGCGATGCCTGACACGGTTTCGGTACCCGCCATGCTGCCCCAGGAGCGGTGATTTGCACCCGAATGCGGATGTTGGTTGAATGCCACACCGAACCACCGCATACTCGGTGGCTGGAGGGACTCCTTTTTCCATGATGCATGTGAAGACATCGATGGCCGCGATGAGCGTTGCGCTGCTCCTGCCGACCACTGGCCTGGCCAGCGAAGTGCCTTTGAATGAACCGATCGAGGTGGGGACCCTGGATGCCTCCGGGGCGGGCACTGCCCATGGCGCGGATGTCGCACTCTCCGGCGATCTGGCCGTCGTCGGCCGCCCAGGTGATGGGACCGTCGATGTGTTCCGTCGAACACCAACGGAACCGACACTCGAGCATCTTCCGTGGCAATGGTCCTGGCACTGCAGTCTGCAGCCGCCGCACCCCGAATCTGACACCGAGTTCGGCTCGAGCGTTGCGATTGATGGCCAAACAGTTGTGGTAGGCGCGTGGGGTGACGACACGATTGCGACCAATGCGGGTGCTGTGTGGGTGTTCGATGTGCCGCTCGAGTTTGAATCGCCCCCGGCCGACCCTCTTGAACCCGCTTCGCTGCTTCTGGCCGAACCACCGACCGAGTCGGATTACTTCGGATGGGACGTGGCGATCCGTGGCGACACGGTCGCTGTTGGCGGGTGGGGCGATGACGAGGATGGAGACCACGCCGGGGCTGTCCATGTCTTTGAGCGTTCCCAAGACGGATTCTCGTTGGTCACCAAGTTGACACCGGGTGTGGAATCGGAAGGGGGGCGCTTCGGCGCCACGGTGGCGTTGGCTGGAGACCTGTTGCTCATCGGTGCGCCGGCTCGGGCTGGGTGGTCGGGATCGGTCTACCTGTACGTTTCCGGCCTGGATGCCTGGTCGCCGCTCCAGCGTCTTGACTCTCCAGAGGGCGATGTCTGGGAGCGGTTCGGGCACGCGATCGCGACCGTCGTGGAAGCGGATGGCGATGTGACGGGCATTCTGGTGGGCGCTCCTGGAGACGGTGAGTTGGGCCCACAGGCCGGATGCGCCTTCCTCTTTGCACCGGTCGAAGGCGCGGAGTCGCTTGACTTCCAACCCCATGAGATACCAAAGCTCGTGGCACCGGGAGGTGGTCCACTTGAGCAGGCAGGTTCGTCTCTGGCCGCGTTTGTTGAAGAAGATTCGGCAGGGTCGGGTGATGGCGGGGGCATCCTGATTGGCGCGCCGGGCTGGCGGCACCCGGACGACGACGTACCGCATGGTGCGGTGTACTTTGTCGACTTTGATGAGCTTGAAGGCGGGGGCGTAGATTCTGGACGCGTGGTGCTGCCGAGCAATCCGGGCGACGGACTTGGCGCACGCATCGCGGCCGAGTTCTCGCCAGTCTCTGGATCGGGGGGGTTCTCAGCCTTCACCGTGATCGCTGGTGCGCCAGCCGCTGATGTCGGGCTCGGGAAGGCGCACCTCGTCAACGGACCCGCCGGGATGCCCGGGGGAGGCGACTGTGACTCGAACGGCCTCTTGGATGCGATGGAGATGGTCTTCTACCCGGAGATTGCAGACTGCGACGGTGACGGAACGCCGGATGCGTGTCAACTCGAACCATCGAACGACTGCGACGGAGATGGCGTGCTGGACGTGTGCCAACTTGACCCCGCGACCGACTGTGATGGCGACGGCATGCTGGATTCGTGTCAACTCAACCCAATGACGGACTGTGACGGCGACGACACGCTGGACGTGTGCCAACTCGACCCCGCGACCGACTGTGATGGCGACGGCATGCTGGATTCGTGCCAACTCAACCCAATGACGGACTGTGACGGCGACGGCATGCTGGACGTGTGCCAACTCGACCCTGCGACCGACTGTGATGGCGACGGCATGCTGGATTCGTGCCAACTCGACCCCGCGACCGACTGTGACGGCGACGGCATGTTGGACGTGTGCCAACTCAACCCAATGACGGACTGCGACGGAGACGGCATGCTGGACGTGTGCCAACTCGACCCATCGACCGACTGCGACGGAAACGGTGTGCTCGATGCATGCGAGGGTGGGGGTCCGGGCGACTGCAATGCCGACGGCATCCCCGACGTCTGCCAACTCGGACCGGAGAGCGACTGCAACGGGGACGGTGTCCTGGATGCGTGTCAGCCGGGCCTTCTTGAAGACTGTGACAGTGACGGTGTGCCGGACGCATGCCAACTGGATGCAACGACCGACTGCAACGCGGACGCTGTGCTCGACGTCTGCCAACTCGATGCGATCACCGATTGCGACTCCAATGGCCTGCTTGATGTGTGCGAGATTGCGATGGACCCCGGAGCGGACTGTGACGGAGACGGCATCCTCGATGCCTGTCAGGTGCCGGAGGGGGACCCCATTTCAGCGGAGTGGCTCACTGAGCAGTTTGTCTCCGGAGTCGATCTGGCAGGTCTTGGCATTCGACTCAATCCGACGGGCAACTCGGTGCCTCCGTACTACCAGTTGTGCACCGTGGCCGCGAGCGACGTGTGGCTCGATCCTGTGTCGCATGCACCACTGACATTGACAGACGACGATTCAATGCTGGTGACACTTCCGTTCAGTTTCGACTACGCCGGGGCGCTGTGGCCAGAGCTCTTCGTGGCGAGCAACGGCAATGTGACCTTCGGCAAGTCGGATACGACCTACATCGAGACGCTCGTGGATCACTTCATGATGAAACGGCTGAGCGTCCTCTTCGATGATCTGGACCCTGAGGCAGGGGGCACGGTGCTGGTGGGCCAGGGGCCGGCCGGATCGTTCGTCGTGACTTGGCTAGACCTCCCGGAGTATCAGGTTCCGAATACCTCAAACACGGCGCAACTCGTACTGCATCCGGATGGTGCCATTGAGATGTCCTGGATCAACCTGACATCGACCACCGCGATTTCCGGCGTTTCCATGGGGACCGGCATGGGACCAGGATTCGTCATGACAGACTTGTCGAATGCATGGGATTGCCAGGTGCGCATGCCCGCGCCAGACGGTGACTGCGATGGCAGCGGGGTTCAGGACGCCTGCGAAGCTGTGCCTGTGGGTGATCCATGGTGGGGGACGGAGCACTTTGCGGGTGACTTCGATCTTCGGTACACGATGGTGACCTTTATCCCGGAATCGCCGCCATCGCCCAATGCGTGGCGTGTGTGTTCGGCACCGATTGCCGCGTTCCCGGTCGATCCCATGGAAGGCGGCACCGTGGTGACGATGATGGACGACGACAGTTACATGGTGCCCATTGGCGCGGCATTTCCGTTCGCCGGAACCACCTGGAACGACGCGTTCATCAACAGCAACGGGTCCATCACATTCTCGTACGGCGACTACGGATGGGATTCGACGCTGGAGTCTCACTTCCTGTATCCGCGTGTTTCGGGCCTGTTGACGGACCTCAATCCCGAGGTGGCTGGCGAGGTTCGCTACCAGTACGGGATGGATGGCGGGCTGGCCGTGACCTGGCTTGGCGTCGCCGTGTATGGATGGGTTGAGTACAGCGTCGATATGCAGATTCTGCTGCATCCGGACGGCGTCGTTGATGTGGCCTTCCTTGGGGCCGATCCATTCGATGCCGTGGTCGGCGTGTCCGAGGGCAGCGGCCTTCCACAGTCGTTTGCGCAGACTGATCTGTCGGCCTCAGGCGCGACGTGTGATCTTCTGCAGCCATTTGACGACTGCGACGGGAGCGGGGTCATGGACGCGATCGAGATCGCACTCGGGTGCCTCGGGGACTTCAACACGAACGGCATTCCCGACATCTGCGAGGGCGGAGGGCTCGCAGGCATGGCGCCACGGTGCCCGTGGGACGTCACTGGGGACGCGGACGTCAATGTTCACGACCTCCTGGCGTTGCTCGAGCACTGGGGCGAGGCCAAGTTTGCAAGCCCGTCGGCCCGCTTTGATCTGGCGCCGCCAAAGGGCGACAGGTCCGTCGATGCCGCCGATCTGATCGAGATGATTCACGGCATGCAGCAGGGGTGTGGTCAACCGTAGCGTTCGATGGCCTCTTCGATGATGCGAAAGGCGTCCACCCGGTCGTGCCAGCCGTACGTATCCGCGAACTTCCCTTCCAGTTCCTTGTAGATGTGGAAGAAGTAGTCGATCTCGCGAAGCGTGTGGCGGGGCACGTTCTGGAGCCCGTGCATTTCCTCCTTGCGGGGGTCGGTCGTTGGCACGGCGAGGATCTTATGGTCGAGACCTTTGTCGTCCTTCATTTCCAGCACGCCGAGTGGCCGCACTTCGATGAGGGCGCCGGTGAAGCAGTGTCCGTCGAGCAATACGAGCACGTCGAGCGGGTCCTCGTCTTCGGCAAGCGTTCGTGGAATGAAGCCGTAGGCACCGGGGTAATGCACCGGGCTGAACAGCGCGCGGTCGAGCCGGAAGACATTGAGCGACTTGTCATACTCGTATTTGTTGGCGCTTCCGGGGGGAATCTCGATGACGGCGTTGAGGACCGTGGGTGGTTCAGGCCCGGTTGGCAGCGTCAGGTAGTCGACGGTCATGGGCGTGCTCCCTTTCTGTCTCGCATCTCGGTGCTCACCAGACGGCCTCAGGCGCCAGCACAGTTCGCAGTACGGCGCAGGCCTGCTCGATGTCGGCAGTGTTCACGGCGAGGCTGGTCACGAGTCTGATCGTCCGAGGCCCCGTGTCGAGGCATCGGAGTCCATTCTCTTCGAGGCGATGCACCAATGCCGCGGCCTGGCCTGGAACTTGGAGGTAAACGATGTTGGTGTCGATGCCCGACTGGTCGAGCTCAACGCCCGTGCAGGACGCGGCTGCATCGGCAAGCATCCTGGCATGGGTGTGGTCGTCGGCGAGCCGTTCGCGGTGGTGATCGATGGCATACACAGCTGCCGCGGCCAGCATGCCGCTTTGCCGCATTGTTCCACCGAGCATCTTTCGCATGCGGCTGACCGTCGAGATCGTTGCGGCCGTTCCGCAGACGATGGAACCGGCGGGGCACCCGAGCCCTTTGGAGAAGCAGGCCGAAACGGTGTCGAAGTGTTGGGCGTAGTCCGACGGTGACAGGCCGGTTGCGGCGCACGCGTTCCAGATGCGGGCACCATCGAGATGGCACCGAAGGCCGTGCGATCTTGCCTTCGCCGTCACAGATTCGATCTGGTCGATTGGCCAGACGGTGCCGCCTCCACGGTTGTGTGTGTTCTCCACGGCGAGCAGTTGCGAGCGGGGGAAGTGGTGGTCGTCCATGCGGACGGTGGCGGCGACATCATCGGCGTCGAACTGTCCGCGCGCACCATGCAGGAGCGCAATCGAGCACCCCGAGACGGCCGCCCAGGCGCCAGCTTCGTAGAGGTAGATGTGGCTGTGCTCGTGGCACATGATCTCGTCGCCTGGCGACGTGTGGCTTCTGATGGCGACCTGATTCGCCATCGACCCCGTTGGGACGAAGCAGGCCGCCTCCATTGAGAAGAGCTCCGCGCATCGATCCTGCAGCTCGTTCACGGTGGGATCGTCGCCAAGGACGTCGTCGCCCAGTGGGGCTGACATCATGGCTTCCTTCATCGCGTCGGTCGGCTGCGTGACGGTGTCGCTGCGGAGGTCGATGTGAGGCGTCATCGTCGAGATGGTAGTGACGTACTCGCAGTCCCGACGATCGGCCCATCCGGCCGGCGCATCTGTTGTATCTTCGGGCCATGACAACGACAGCCAAGACAACCACAGGCACGACCGCCCCACCCGCGCCTCGGATGGGACTGGGTCTGGGCAGCCGTCTCTCGGTCATGATGTTCCTGCAGTACGCCATCTGGGGGGCGTGGCTGCCACTGTTGTGGCCGTTTCTCCATAACTACCGGGGCTTTACCTCCGGAGAGATCGGATGGATGTTCATGGCCGGCGGGGTCGGCGCCATCGTGGGCCCGTTCATCGCTGGCCAAGTGGCCGATCGTTGGTTCAACACCGAGAAGTATCTCGGACTCAGTCACATCGCGGGCGCCATCGTCGTATGGCAACTCGCGTCGATTGAGTCCTACTGGGTGTTTTTCGCGATGTCGATTGTCTACTCGATCATTTATGCGCCGACGCTTGCGCTGACCAACTCGCTGGCGTTTCATCACATGCCGAGCCGAGACCGTGACTTTGGCAAGATCCGATTGTGGGGCACGGTTGGGTGGATCGTGGTTGGCATCGGCATCGGTCAGTGGTTGCTTCGGTCGTATCCCTCCGAAGAGACTGCGCTCGGAATGATGGATGCCTTCAAGCTGAGCGCCATTCTGGGAGCGATCATGGGCGTGTACTGCTTCACGCTGCCAAAGACGCCGCCTCAGCAGGGCAAGCAGGCTTCTGCGACCATCGAGGCGATTCAGGAAGTTCGGCGCAACCCCATGCTGACGTTGTTCCTGATCGCCGTTCCAGTGAGCATGATCCACCAGTTCTACTTTGTGTACACCTCCGGATTCCTCGGTGCGTATCAATCGCAAGCGGAGGGTGCCGTCGAGGCGATCAACGCCGTCTTCGGCGTCGGCGGAGGCGGACTCATGACCGTGGGCCAGATGGCGGAGATTCTGGTGCTGTTCCTCATTCCGTTTGTGGCCGGCACGTGGTCTCGCAAGACGCTGCTGGCGATCGGCCTTGCAGCCTACACCCTTCGGATGTTCCTCTTTTCACAGGTGGAGTCGATCAATGCCCTGCTGGGCATGGGCGAGATCGGCATTCTGATCGCAGGGATTGCGCTCCACGGCCTCTGCTTCGGCTGCTTCATCTTCGTTGCCTTCATGGTGGTTGATGAAGAGTGCACGGGCGACGTGAAGGCGAGCGCTCAAAACCTGTTCAACCTTGTCATTGTCGGCATCGGCATGGTCGTTGGGAGTTATGTCGCGGGCCAGATTGGCGATTGGGCAACGACGGACGGGCAGGTCGACTATTCGGCCCTGTTCTCCGTCCCGATGTACGCGGCGCTTGTTTGCCTGGGGCTGCTCCTGGCCTTCTATCCCGGAGGCCGACGCGGTTCTGCGGCCGGGCTCTGAGCCATGGCGGGTTGACGTGCAAGCCCGGTCAGGCCGGGTCGACGACGCGATAGGCCTCGATGACGGCGACTTCGCCCGCCTTTCCTCCACGGCTGTTGCCATGCTCCATGCCGACGATGGCGTCGCAGCCCTTGGCGTGCATGTGCTTGAAGACGTTGGCGTAGTTGATTTCTCCAGTCCCCGGCTCCTTGCGGCCCGGGTTGTCTCCCACCTGGAAGTACGGGATGTGGTGCCACGCAGCATTCATGTGATCGATGAGGTTTCCTTCGCTTGCCTGCTGGTGGTAGAGGTCCTGCAGAATCTTGCAGGAGGGCGAACCGACCGCGTCCATGATGGCCACCGACTGGGGTGTGTATCGAAGGAAGAGGCCGTGATGGTCACGCCAGTTGAGCGGCTCGCACACCATGACCAGGCCGTGCGGCTCAAGCACGCCGGCCGCCTGCTTGAGTGATTCGACCACATTGGCAGTCTGAACCGCTTCCGGGATACCGTCGGCGACCTTTCCCGGAACCACCGTCATCCACGTGGCCCCGACACGCTTGGCGACATCAATCGAGTCACGGGCGTTCTGGACGAATCGCTCGCGTTCGTCAGGCGTCCCAGTGGTCAGGCTCGGCCGCCAGGCGCCATCCATGTTCATCACGAATACGCCCATGCGCATGCCCTGGCGTTCCAGCGCTCGGGCGATGCGGCGTTGCGCTTCGACGGAGCGGCCTCGCATACCGTTGTCTTCGATGGATCGAAAGCCCGCTTCCGACATGAAGTCGATCTGCGACACCAGGTCTTCTCCGCCGTGTTGGCGGAACATCCCAAAGTGCGGCGCATAGTCCAGCGTAAAGGTCTCGGACTGGACGCCGGAGGGTCTCGTCGGTTCTTGCCCGGGAATGAAGTGTGGTGGAAGGTTGAACGGCGTGTCCTGCACGCCCAGCGCAGCGCCGGTCAAGCCTGCGGCCCCCAGCCCGACGAACGTTCTGCGATCCAGGTGGTTGGGCATGGCTACACAGTCTCCATCCAGAGTCCATCGTGAGGGCTGGTTCGTCCGGGTACGGCCACCGCCGGAACATGCATCGCCGAGAAGGTGTACGCGGGGGGCGTCAGGTCCAGCGGGGAGGTGAGCGCCTCCTCCCACGTGAGTTCACGACCGCTGTAGGCGCTCATGCGGCCCATGATCGCGGTGAGCGTCGAGGCTGCGATGCGTCGCGCCTCGTTGAGGTACGGACCATCGCCGCGGATGCTCGCCTGGAGATTCTGATGTTCTGCGACATACGGGTTGGGATTCTCGCCGCCGAAGGTCCACGTTGGCCCGCCTTCAAACCGGGCCTGCCCACTGCTGGTAACGGCACGCCCCTTGGTGCCCTGGATGACTTCCCCGACCTTTCCGCTGCTTCCGTCGGCCTGCCGGCACATGCTCAGCGCGTGTACGCCGCCCGGGTACTCGTAGTCGATGGCGAAGTGGTCAAAGCAGTGACCGTACTCCGGCTGCGTTCTGCTCTGACGACCGCCCATGCCGATGCAACTGACCGGATGACTCCCCATCGCCCAGTTCACGACATCCAGATTGTGGACGTGTTGTTCGACGATGTGGTCGCCGCTGAGCCACGTGAAGTACAGCCAGTTCCGCAGTTGCCACTCCATGTCCGACCAGCCGTCCTGTCTGCCACGGTTCCAGAGACCGCCTTGATTCCAATAGCAGCGGGCCGCCACCACGTCGCCGATGTCACCGTCTCGAATGCGGCGCATGGCGTCGAGGTAGCAGGATTCGTGCCGTCGCTGCGTGCCTGCCACGATGGACAAACCTTTCTCTGCCGCGTCATCTCCGGCCGCCATGACGGCGCGGACCCCGGCGGGGCAGACCGCGACGGGTTTCTCCATGAACACATGTTTGCCCCCAGCGATTGCCTCGGTCAGCATCATCGGTCTGAAGTGGGGCGGTGTCGCAAGTACGACCAGGTCCACATCGGGGCGGGCGCACAGCGATTGGTACGCATCCCAGCCGACATGGCAGGCCGACTCATCCAAACGTACACGATCGCCCAGTTGATCCAGATGGGTTCTACATGCATTGAGTCGGTCGGGGAACAGATCCGCCAGCGCGGTGACCTCGACGTCAGGCGAGGCGGCCACGGCATTGAAGATCGCGCCGGTTCCTCGCCCGCCGCAGCCGACCAGGCCCACTCGAACTCTGTCCTCGCCTCCGGCCCAGGCGGACCGCTGCAGCGATGCGACAGCGGCGCCGGCCGCGATCGAAGTGCCGAGAAATGTGCGTCGATCCAGCGTCATACGCCGGCCGTGCTGACGTCGCGCCATGTCGCAACCTTGCCCGGAACCGAGACGGGTATGACAGGCAGATCGCCGAGGGCGTACGTCTGCGGTCCCAGCCGATCGTCACTGTCCAAAGCTTCGTTCCAGCCGACCGGTTGCCCCGAGTAGGCGCTCATGCGACCCATGATTGCCATGAGCGTGCTGGTCATCATCTGATCGACGTCGTCGATGCGGTCGCGTTTGCCGCGTATGGCTTCAAACAGCTCGTCATGTTCAACCTGGTACATGTTGGGGTTTGGACCTTCGTAGGACCATGGGTAGCGGCCCTTGATCTCCTGGTTAGGTCCCCAGGAATTGACGTAGCACGTGCCATGTGTCCCAATCAGGTACTCCGTATTGTCGTTCCAGCAGCCCGGCATCTGCCGGCAGTCGTGAAAGCACCGTGACCCGTCTTCATACACATACATCACCGAGAAGTGGTCGTAGATGTTGCCCGACTCCGGCGTCTCTCGCATCTGCCGGCCGCCGAGCGCGATGGCCTTGGCGGGCGGGACGTCATTCTTCGCCCAGTTGATTTTGTCGATCGCGTGGCAAGCCTGCTCGGCAATGTGGTCGCCGCTGAGCCAATTGAAGTGCTGCCAGTTTCGGAGTTGCCACTCCATGTCGGTCCACTCGGTTTGCCGCGGTTTGGTTCCGAGTGGCGCGGTCAGGTACGTGGAGTGCACGCAGGTCACATCACCGATGGCGCCGTTGTGGATGCGCTCATAGCAGGCGCGGTTGGGCAGGTTGTATCTCCAGCAGAAGCCGCCCATGACGTTGAGACCTTGCGCCCGGGCGGACTTGGCGTCGTCGAGCACAGACCGCACGCCGGCGCCATCCACGGCCATCGGCTTCTCCATGAAGACGTGCTTTCCCCCAGCGACCGCAGCCTTGAAGTGTTCGGGTCGAAAGTGTGGAGGCGTCGTCAGAATGACGACATCAACACCGCTGTCGATCACCTTTTGGTACGCATCGAACCCGGTGAAACGGCGATCATCAGGGACATCGATACGGTCCGCAAACTGCGTCTCGAGGTGGCCGCGGCTTGTTTCCAGCCGGTCCGAAAAGGCGTCACCCATGGCGTGAAGCGTGACGCCGGAGTCGGCGCGAAGCGCCTGGCTTGCCGCGCCGGTTCCGCGACCGCCGCAGCCGATGAGCCCCACACGAATGTTCTGGTCGTCGGGAAGACCGCCCGCGACTGGATGCACCTTCTGGCCGGTCGAGCAGCCGGTCGCCATCGCGCCGACAGCC
>CAZSSV010000069.1:0-10508 GCA_964609425.1 uncultured Isosphaeraceae bacterium
ATTTCGAATCTGCAGGTTGCCACGTACAGAGGAGGGGCCGCTGCTTGAGACATTGAACGGGTAGTCGTAGTACCCGGTGAATGCATTGACATCACTCCGTGGCCCGCCCGGATTGGTGTTGAGCCCGGCTCCATAGGTGTCTGCGCACCCGATACCGAGTGTCGAGCAGTCGGTCGCCTGGCAATCTCCACACCCTCCCTCGCTCAAAGCGCAGAACGAATGCTTGAGCCAGGACAGACCGATTTGCTCGAATCGACCATCCGCCATGCGATAGGCGTTCTGGCCGATGAGTGGCGTGTTGTTGGTGCCTGAGTACCAGTCGGCTTCCGCGTCGCCATAATTGCACGAGGTCGTGCCGATGGCGTATCCGCCGATTCCGCCTGACGATCCGTGATACTGGATGTCATTGGCGACGTAAAAGGCCACGACGTCGGGACCAATCGAGCTGGCTGACACGGAGCCGGAGACGACAGCGGCCGCCGCGAGGGTGGTGGTGCGAAGCATGGTGTTGAACACGGGGGGGTTCCTCTCTGGATCACGTGCGTGGCCGCCTCCCGCCCCCAGGCGGCGGCCGTGAGTCCCTCCAGAATAGGCCATGTCCACGGGGGCACAAGTAGTTTTGGGGGCGAAAGCCTGGGCGGACGCGAGTGAGGTCGGCTCGTGCGGGGTGTGGCATCACTGAAATGGTGCGGACCCTCCCTCAGAGGGGCCATATTCTGCCCGGAGGCCGTGTGCCCTCACGTATCGTGCATTCCATGCTGTGCTTCACCATGTTGGCCGTGGCCGCCCTTGGGGGCGGCACGGTCCCGCCTCCGAACATTGTCCTGATCCTTGCCGATGACCTTGGGTGGGGGGAAGTTGGCTGCCAGGGGCAGGAGAAGATCCCCACGCCCAACATTGATCGCCTCGCTGCCGAGGGAATGCGGTTGACCAGTCACTGGTCGGGAAGCCCGGTGTGCGCTCCGTCTCGATGCGTGCTGCTGACGGGCAAGCACCCGGGGCATGCGGTGGTGCGCGACAATTGGGAGAACGGTGGGTGGGGCGAGCACGAAGCCGAGGGCCAGTATCCACTGCCACCGGGCGAAGTCACGCTCGCGGAAGTATTGGCAGACCAGGGCTATGACACCTGCGCTGTTGGCAAGTGGGGGCTTGGAGGGCCGGGTACGGCCGGCCATCCGAATGCGCAAGGGTTCGGCCACTGGTTTGGATACCTCTGCCAACGCAAGGCGCACAACTACTATCCGACGCATCTCTGGCGCAATGAGCACAAGGTGCCACTCGAAGGCAACGCATGGTTCTCGGCGCATCAGAAACTTGAGGTGCCACTCGACGGCGAAGCCGAATACCGGAGGCGGTATCAGGCCGCACGCTTTGCGCCGGATCTGATTCGCGACGAAGCAGTTGCGTTCATTGAGACGCAGTCTGGCGAGGCGCCCTTCTTTCTCTTCTACGCAAGCCCCGTTCCACACGTGGCACTTCAGACTCCGTGGGATCGGCTCGACGCATTTCCATCCGAGTGGGATGACACGCCCTATCTCGGTCAGAAGGGGTATGTGCCCCATCCGAGGCCCCGCGCCGCCTATGCAGCGATGATTGCAGGGTTGGATGCCGAAGTGGGCGCGCTGCTTGATGCGCTGGAGCAAGGCGGCCACACCGAAGACACGATCGTGATCTTCACCAGCGACAATGGCCCGACCTGGGCGGGCGGGGTCGATCATGCGTTCTTCGACAGCAACGGCCCGTTCAGGGGGCTCAAGGGAAGTGTGTTTGAGGGCGGATTGCGGGTTCCCATGATCGTCCGGTGGCCCGGCCGCGTGAAGTCCGGGTCGCTCGCTGATGTCGCGGGTGGCTTTGAGGACCACCTTCCGACGATCTGCGACGTCGTCGGCGCCGCGACGCCTGCTGGCACGGACGGAACGTCCTTCCTGCCCACCCTGCTGGGCCGGGTGCAGCCGGAGCGGGCAACGCCGCTCTACCGTGAGCTTTCGGGGCAACAGGCGGTGCGAGATGGGCCATGGAAGGGTGTTCGTCGGCATTTGAGCCGGGGCGACACGACGATGATGGTCTTTGATCTCGAAGCCGACCCGGGTGAAACCACCGATCTGGCGTCACAGCGGCCCGACATCGTCGCCCGATTGGCAGACCTCATGGCCTCGCAGCATGTGGCGTCTGAGGCGTTTCCGCTCGCCGGGGTCGACATGCCCGCGTCAGATCCATGAACGCTGGCCGCGTCGTCAGCTTCCAGTCGATGCGCTCGAGGTAATCTCATCGATGGCGCTGTTGATGGTGCGGGTGGTGCCCTCGCGTCCACCGAACCCGATCTCGACGGCGCGGATGACACCCTCTGGATCGATGACAACAGTGTGCGGGATGCCTCCCACCTTGTACTTCGCGCTGATGGCGCCCTTGGTGTCGAGGAGGACGGGCAGTGACCATCCTTTCTTCTCAAGGAACGATTGCACCTTCGCCTTGGGCTCGCTGAGATCGACCGCCCAGAGGACGACGCCGTCGGCAGCTCGATCTTTGGCGATGTCCATCAGCACCGGCAGGCCCTGGCGACAGGGACCGCACCATGTGGCCCAGAAGTCGAGAATGACGGTCTTGCCCCTCAGGCTCGCCAGGGACACGTCGGTACCTTCAAGGTCTTGGAGCGTGAATTCCGGTGCCGGCTTGCCAACCATGGCGTGCTCGCCCTCGGGGCCCTCGGGCCCGCCGCCCATGCCGCCCATATCTGCCATCAGCGTCGACATCAGATCATCAACCTTCTTCCACGTGGCGTCGGGCGTGTATGCAAAGGCCGCCGTATCGGCGTCGCTGAGTTTCTTCCAATCGGTGAAATCAAAGCCCATTTCAGGGGGCATCCCCGGCATCTGCTGTTCGGCAGGAATCTGGATGGCCAGCCGGTGAACCCAGGGCGCTTTCGGCGGCCCAATCGTCAGGACGATCGGTATCGCAGGTCGCATCTCGTCGTCGGTCATGAACCTGAGCAACCGATGCGTTCCATCTGTGCCTGCCAGTTCCACCGAGGAGAACTCCTCCATGACCGCCTCCCTGGCACCTGGCTGCATGAGATCGAGCACGAAGGACGACGGTCCGACCATCTGCATCAATGGAACGTCCTCGACGTCCAGATTGGTCGGCGGGGTGGACTCTGACCACAGTTCCGCGTCGGGAACGGCCTGCCACAACGTCGATCCATCACTCACAACAATCGGTCCTCCGGCGCCCATCATCGGGTTGGGTGAACCATCCTCAATGGGCTGGATCGAAAACAGATTGGGCTTCAGAACGGCCACGGCCGTCTTGGACTCCATGACGCCCATGCCCGGAATGTCCATCCGCTGCATGACGACGGTCGATGCACCCTGCAGGCCCGCGTAAAAGTCGAGCATCTCATTGAGGACGGGCGCCGCGTCGGCTGAAATGGCTGGTGTCGCCGCGGGCGTGAGCTCCATGGGGGGCGGGGTGATGAGGACGGCGGCGATCAGGGTGGCTGGGTGCATCGAGTTCTCCTTGCAGTCGGGAAAGCATACCGGTGCCGTACACTGCGGTGGGCCTGTGGCGGAATTGGCAGACGCAGCGGCCTTAAAAGCCGCAGCCCCGACAGGGGCGTGTGGGTTCAAGTCCCACCAGGCCCACATCGTGGCTGCGATGACAGCAGCGGAATGGGTCAGGCAGCTGGGATGGGCAGGAGCGTGTGGCTCAACGCCGGTACCCGGCTGAGGAGGATGTAATCCCGACCTTCACGTCCGGAGTCGAGCACGCTTGCCAGCGTATCGAACACCGGTCCGAGGCGGGGCCCATCTGGCGCATCAAAGTGTCGTTGCCGCTGCCGCGCCCACGCGGAGACCGCGATGTACTCGGCCGCGCTGGCAGGCCCATCGACTTCGATGAGTTGTGAGCGAAACCGCCACAGGCCAGGGCGGGCCTGCTCGAAGATCGTCTCGACGGCGGCTGGGATCATGCGGCCTTCGATGGCAATCGTTGGGCGGGCGCGAACCAGTACAGCCCGGCAGCGTTGCACGCGACTTCGAAGGCCATCTGGAAGCGTGCCCAGTCGTCGCTGAAACGCGGCGACATAGATGTCGGTCAGAACGCGACCGGTGAGGGATGTGGGCGGGATGAGCGTTGGTGCCGTCTGGTGGGATCGATCCCCGGGGAGCACCTCCACAGGCCTCATCCGACCGTGGCGTGACGGCGGTGCCTGCGAGTCCGACACGGGGGAACCCGAAACAGAGGGGCTGCGGTGATGGATGTCGGTCATGGACATCTCCTTCGATTGTTGTGGGGCGATCGTGGCCCCTGATGGAACTCGATCCTCGCATGGCAGGTGGCGGGGGTCCAGAGAGAAATGGCCCGATTTCGAGTCCAGGTGGCGTGGGGGTCGGATTCTGCGGGGGCGCTCTATCCTGCTGCCGCATGGGTGGCAATCTCACAGGTCGCAGGATGGATCAGCCCACGCACCTCAAGAGTCAGCCGGGAGGGGGGTTTACGCCGCTCCTGGTGACCATGAGCTGCGGGGCGATCAACGACAACCTCCTCCGCGGGGCGCTGCTGCTGAGCGTGGCTCAGGGGGGCATGTGGGGGGGCAGCCTCGGCGCGGGCGGCACCGGATGGGTCACGACCATGCTGTATCTGCCCTTCATTGTGCTCCTTGGCGTGACCGGTCAGATGGCGGATCGGTACCCGAAGCGACGGATCATCGTGTGGACGCGGGCGGTCGAGATTGTGCTTGCTGGGGGCGTGACGGCCGCGTTCGCCCTGAAGAGCCTGCCCCTGGTGTGCGCATGCTTCGTCCTGCTGGCCGCGCAGAGCGCCTTCTTCAGCCCGGCCAAGTACGGGTCGGTGCCCGAACTCGTATCGGATCGCAATCTCAGCCGGGCCAATGGCGTGCTGAGCATGTTGACCAATATGGCCATCATTCTGGGTGTGGCCGCCGCTGGCATGCTCCTGGAACTTGGCCCTGTGTTCCTCGGGCTCACCATGATGGTCGTCGCCGTCATCAGCCTGGCCAGCAGCCTGTTCATTCCCCGCGTCGGCGCGGCCGACCCGTCTCTGCGCGTGTCGCCTCGCACCTTCACGGCCCATCTTCATGTGCTGCGGCGAATGCGAGGCACGCCACTCATCCGAGCGACGGCCGCGTGGTGCTGGTTCTATGCGGTCGGGTCCCTCGTCATCACAATCGTGCCGCTGTGGCGGGACCGGATGGACTTGTCCGACGCGGCGGCTGGTGCCATGCTCGCGGCGCCGGGAGTCGGTATCGGATTGGGCGGGTTGCTGGCGGGGTTGAGTTCCGGTGACCGCATTCGCGCGGCCTTTATTCCGATCGGCGCGGCGGGCATGATGGTGACGTTCATACTTCTCGGTGTGCTGGAGCCACACTACACGCGCGTGCTTGTGCTCCTGGTGGTGTGCGGGCTCTTCGCCGGCTTCTATGTTCTGCCCGTACTGGCCATGCTTCAACACCTGCCGGTTGCGACGTTTCGCGCCAGGACGGTCGGAACCGCGAACTTTGCGACGTACCTGGCCATGACCGCTTCCGCGACCATGTTCGGCGTGGCCGCCCCCATCGTCGGCGGGGCGCCAGGTCCGTGGTTTCTTGGATGTGCAGCGGCCATGGGTCTTGTGCTCGTGCTTTCGCTGGTCCGACATTCCGTCATGCGGGCGGCCGCCGACCCGGCATGTTTCGCCACGGTGGGAGGCCAGCCGTGAGTCAACGCCCATCGCTCATGCTCTTCGACCTGGACGGCACACTCATTGACTCTGTTCCCGACATTGCCTCGGCCGTCAATCACATGCTCGAGGAGTTCGGTCGTGCAAGACGGGATGTTGATGTCATTCGGGGCTGGGTGGGACGCGGGCTCTCGGTGTTGATGCATCGAGTGCTCACCGAGGGCGATGAAGCCGGTGCGGACCGGGACGAACACACAGAGGCGATCGCAACCTTCAGGCGACACTACACCTCGTGCTGCACGCATGAGACGGTGGCATTCGACGGCGCGTCGGAATTGCTGACATGGCTTCCATCTGCCGGCGTGCGGGTTGCGATTGTCACCAATAAGCCGACGGACTTTGCCCGGCGGATCGTCGAGACGCTGTCCCTGCCGACCGACCTGATGCTCGGCGCCGAGCCACGTCGACCTCTCAAGCCGGACCCCGCCGCCATCTTCGAGGCGGTGGCCGCACTCGGCGGTGGACGCGCGTGGATGGTGGGCGACACGACCTTTGATCGGGACGCGGCCCGGGCCGCAGGCGCACGTTTCATCGGCGTCGAACTGGAAGGCGATCAGGGGAGGAACATCTCCGACCACACAACGTGCGACGAACCCGTGTTCTCTTCGCTGACATCGATGCATCGCTGGCTCGCCGAGGAGGTGCTGGTGTGACGGACTCGATCGACCGTCGCTTCAATCGCGTCGCTGATGGCTACGCGGCTTGCCGGCCGACCTGTCCTCCCGAGTTGGCAGACGCGGTCGCATCGATGTGCCACCGACATGACAGCGCCTGGGAGCCGGGGTGCGGCAGTGGGCAGGTGACCGCCGTGCTGGCACCGCACTTCAAGACCGTGCTCGCGACCGATCCGGCCGAATCGGCCATTGAGCGAGCACCTGTCATCAAGGACGTGCGGTTTGCAGTTGGAGATGCTTCGTCGGCAGATCTGGCGGCTGGGAGCGTGGACCTGATCGCCAGTGGGCAGGCGGCGCACTGGTTTGATATGGATCGGTTTGCCTCAGAAGCCAGACGCGTCGGGACCGCAGCGTGTGTGATCGCGCTGTGGTGCTACGACCGACCTCGAGTCAGTGACGACATCGACCGGGTCATCGACCATCTGTACTTCGAAGTCCTTCGCGGATGTTGGGCCGCCGGCCGCGCCCACATTGACACGCGGTATGCCGACCTCACCTTTCCATTCGCCGAATTCTCGGTGCCCACCCCCGACTACGCCGCCACGTGGACCGCCGCCGACATGCTCGGGTATCTCCGAACCTGGTCCGCTGTCGATGCCCATCAGCAGTTCGGAAGAGGCGACGCTGTGTCGGTGGTCGAGCAACCGCTTACCCGCGCCTGGGGCCACACCGAGCGAGCCGTGCGCTGGCCGGTCGGGATGCGAATCGGGCGTGTTGATGGGTGAGCCGCTCGCGCGGCAAGGCGCGTCCAGACGCGTCCAGGGTGCGCTGTTCGGGCAGATGGCCACATACGCCCAACTCAAGGCGCGGCGGGGTGCAGCCGTTCCGGGTAGTCTGCGTCTCTGGCAAAGGAGACACACCATGAATCGAATCGCGCGAACGCTGGCCGGAACACTGACCGGAGCGCTGCTCGCCGCCGGAACATTGGCATTGGCTCAGGACCATCCAGACCACCCGGGCGGCGAACATCCAGGCGGCGGCATGGATCCGATGATGATGGAGGCCATGATGGCGTGGCAGGCGTACGCAACGCCCGGCGCCGAGCAGACATGGCTGAGCACGCAGGCCGGAACTTTCATCACGAAGGCGAAGTTCCGTATGGACCCATCGGCTCCCTGGATGGAATCGGACGGGCTGGTCGTCCGCGCGATGGACATGGGTGGCCGTTTCCTGATCGAAGACTTCACCGGATCCATGATGGGCATGCCGTTTCGCGGCCGCGGCACCACTGGCTGGGACAACGGCCGGCGTGTGTTCGTGACGACCTGGTATGACAACATGAGTACCGGAATCGCTCAGGGTGTTGGCCAGTGGAACGAGGATCGCACCAAAGTCAACTGGGAGATCACGCAGACCGACCCCATGAAGAAGGCACCGATCACGACCAAGGCAGATTGGTGGTGGAAAAAGAACGGCACACAGGTGTTCGACTCCTGGATGCCGACGCCGACAGGCGAGCAGTTTCATGCCATGCGGATCGAATACATTCCGCCGGCTGTCCCGGTGACGGGAGGCCATGAGCACCCGGGTGGTGGCGGACACCATGGCCACTCCCATGATCATCCGCACGACCATCCGGACCACCCCGGACAATGACGGGCTCGCTCACGTGGCTGGGGCACAGTGGGTATCTGCTCTCAGACGGAGCCTGCACAGTCGCTGTCGATCCGTTCCTCACGGGAAACCCGAAGGCACCATGTGGTCCTGGTGACGTTGTGTGTACCCATGTGGCGCTCACCCATGGGCACGAGGATCACGTCGGGGACACGATTGAGATCGCCAAGGCCAATGCGGCGCCGGTGATTGCTGCCTTTGAGATCACCGACTGGGTCCAGGAGCAGGGTCACGAACTGGTCGAGCCCGGCAACCCCGGTGGGCGGATAGACCTCGGCTGTGGCTGCTGGATCGCCTTCACGCAGGCCTTTCACTCATCCTCATACCAGGGCCGCTCCATGGGCATGCCGTGCGGTCTGATGCTGCACATCGGTGGCAAGACCGTGTACCACTGCGGCGATACCGGATTGTTTGGTGACATGGCGCTTCTGGGGGAGATCTACAAGCCGGATGTCGCCATCATTCCGATCGGGGATCGGTTCACGATGGGGCCGGAACTTGCCTCACGCGCGGCCGATCTGATCGGGGCGCCCGTGGCGATTCCGTGCCACTACGAAACCTGGCCGCCGATCGAAGTGGATCCTGCGCGATTCACACCTGCATCTGCGAGCGTGCAGATTCTGGAGCCGGGGGTCGCCTGGTCTCTCTGAACCATCACCGAAGGAGCCACGTGGCGCCGAGTGCTGCTGCAAGCGCCGCGCCGGTGAAGAGGCTCCAGGCCACCTGCTGAAGACCGGACGGAGATGGCATGGCGTGTGTGTGGCCGTGATGCATCTGATGCTCGTCATGCGCTGTTGCTGGCAACGTCCCGGTGTCATGATGTGCGTGCTCGGCGTGCTCGTGCTGCATGTGAGCATGGTCTGCGTGCTCGTGCGTCGCACCACCCTGCCCGTGGGCCCGTTGGCCTGCGGCCGGGCCAACGCCGGCGCCCTGCGGGACGAGGGTCATGCACCCATGTTTGTATCCGCGGGCGACCAGCCAGTGGTTGATGGGGTAGGCCGTGAGTCCACCAGCGACCACCGCCAGCCCCATTCGGAACCAGAAGGACCAGTGCCATGGAACAGAACTGTCGGGCCAGCGGACTTCGAGCAGCACCATCACGGGAATCATGCCGGCCATCACCATGTTCATCGACACCGTCTCGGCGAAGATCGTGCGGCGAACGGCTTGCCTGTAGCTTGAGAACATGCTGCGCATCATCATCGCCTGAAAGATGAAGAGTCCGGTGGCGAACGCGGCGACGTATTCGATGGCGACATCCCAGCCCCACGGCAGTGCGAATACCGACAGGACGCCAGCAGCAATGACGATGCCGGTGGCGTCGCCTGCCACACAGTGCATCTCGCTGTTGACGGCCTGTTTCCACAGAGGCTTGGTGAATGCGTCATGCAAGCCCGGGCCTGGATTGCGGCACGCCAACAGGTAGACGACGAGCCCGACGGGACCGGTGTAGGCAATGACCAGACCCCATGCGAGCTTCTGAACCCAGGATATGGGCGTGTTGTGGAAGTCCAGAAGTACCAGCACGAGCGATGCGGCGGTCAATGCGAACCAGACAATCATGGCACCTGCCAGCATGGCGACCCCTTTCTCCGGTTGCGATCTGGGATACTTGGGGAATGAATACCACACCAGAGCCGAACCCGGGGGACTGGGGCCTCGTCTGCCGTGCGGCGGCGCTTGCGTCGGCCACGCACGAGGGTCAGCAACGCAAGAACGGAACGCCCTACATCCAGCATCCGGCTCGCGTTGCGGCGCTGCTTGCATCGGCTGGGGGGGGAGATCGATTGATCGCAGCCGGGTTTCTGCACGATGTCATCGAGGATGGCCCGGTCGACTATGACGAGATTCTCGAATGCTGCGGCAAGGAGGTGGCAGACTGGGTGGCCCTGATGACCAAGGACATGCGTCTTCAGGAGACCATCCGGGAGGCCGCGTATGTCAAGCAGTTGGCGGAGGGTGCCTGGCAGGGTCGTGCCATCAAGTTGGCTGACCAGATCGACAATTGGGAGGACGGCCGCGCCGACACGGCGACGCTCAGGAAGCGGCGCGACAAGGCGGAGTGGGCGATCCATATCGCAGCGCGTGACTCTGAACCGGTCGTCGTGACACTCCGCGCGCGTCTTGAGGCGATGCTTGCTGATTGAGTCGCGTGTGGCCGCTCAGGCGACGAACACCGCGTGTGAAGCCAAGCCAATCCAGGTGCCATACACCGCAGCAGCCGCGATGGCGACGCCGCGCCACCAACCACCCCTCCCCACCAGGAGAACCTGCACGGTGATCCAAAGCGCCGTCGCAACGCTCATCGCCAGGGTCTCGGCCATGACGCTCTCAAGCCCCAACGGTCGGGCGACGAGGAGGGCCGGGAGACCCGGAAGCACGGGCCATGATCGCACCCAACTCCACCAGTACTGGGAGTGCGGATAGTCGATGAAGAGCAGCCAGGAGAACGGCAGGTAGGTCAGGGCCATGGCCATGCCTGTCCAG
>CAZSSV010000070.1:0-10434 GCA_964609425.1 uncultured Isosphaeraceae bacterium
GTTTCGCCGGCCGCCGACCGGAACGCCTCAGCGCCCGCGTTCTGATCTTCGAGTTCGGCGATGCGATGGGGACCGGCGTTGTGGGCGTGCGCGGCGTTGAGTCCTGCGACATCGGCCTTGGATAGTGATTGGGCCGCCCGATAGGCGGTATCAAGATCCGACAAGGTGCACGTGGCCGGATTCAGACCACGATCCCGAATGAGATGCAACACCATGGCGATTGGAAGACCCCAGTCCCCAAGGTGATTCTCTTTGTGAACGTCGTTGCCAACACGGGTGAGTATTCGGGCGAATGCGTCCCCAATGATGGTCGATCGAAGGTGTCCGACATGCATCTGTTTGGCGACGTTGACGCCGCACATGTCGATCACGACGATGGACGGGTCAGGATCGGGCACAACGCCCAGATCGTCATGATCGCTTCTGAGAGCACCGAGGGATCAAGCCTGATGTTGATGAACCCCGGTCCTGCGACCCCCAGACGCTCCACCAGACCATCCACATCTACGGCATCGATCAGTCGCTGGGCGACATCTCTGGGAGGTGTGCCAATTCGCTTGCCAAGGCTCATGGCCACATTGCACTGAAAGTCCCCATGCTCAGCCTTGGCGGCTGGACGGATGACCGGATCGGTTCCCCTCCAGTCGTCGCCGAATGCGGCGACGATGGCGTCTTGGAAGGCCGTACGCAGGCACTGGAGCGGGTCGGTTGACATGGGTCGGGGAGTATAGTCCGGTGGTCCAGAGTGTCACCGGCTGCTGGAGTATCATGCCGGGTTCAGCAGGGGCACCATGCCCTGCGGATTGCAGCCATGCCAAGTCCAACCACCGAGCCGACGACGACGCTTGAGAAGACGGATCGGTGCGCCGATCTGCCCCATCGTCCACGCGTGCTGCTCGGCAAGATGGGCCTGGATGGTCATGATCGGGGTGTCAAACTGATTGCCAGAGCGCTCCGGGACAGTGGAATCCACGTCATCTACTCCGGGCTCTGGCAGACGCCCAGAAGCCTTGCCCTGGCCGCTCGGGACGAGGATGTCGATTGCATCGCTGCGTCGATGATGAGTAACTCGCACAATGTGCTCGTCCCGAACCTGGTGCAGGCCTGTCGAGACGTTGGGTGTGCTGATGTTCGGATCAACGTCGGTGGCATCATTCCACAGGAAGATGTTCAAGGCATGCTTGATGCGGGCGTCCATCGTGTGTTCCACACGGGCACAACCATGTTAGACATCGTTGGTTCTGTGGCTGATTCAGTCGTTCCCTATGAGCCACCGCGTGATCGAGCTGGGGACCGGTCGGTGTTGGCGCGTGCCATCAGTATGTGTTGCGAAGGCGGTCAAGTCGATCATCCACGACGTCGCCCTTCCCGAGTCATCGGCCTGACCGGTTCCCCTGGAGCTGGTAAGAGCACGCTCGTCGCGGCGATGGCATCCGAACTGCATGATCGTGGGTCGGAGCTCGCGGTTGTTGCCTTTGATCCCATGAGCCCGATCACCAGCGGAGCGCTTCTGGGTGACCGACTGCGCGTTGACTTCAATAAGGTGGACGAGTCGGTCTTTTACAGATCCCTGGCGGTCATCGGCGAGGACTACCGACACCTTTCAGACATATTGGAACTCATCGGTGGTGCTGGATTCGACAACGTCATTGTCGAGACGGTGGGGAGTGGCCAGAGTGACGTCGCGATTCGTAATCATGTCGACTCAACCGTCGTTGTTGTGGTTCCAGGCATGGGCGATGCAGTCCAGATGGATAAAGCAGGCATCCTCGAGATTGCCGACACCTTCGTCGTCAATAAGGCCGACTTCGAGGGAGAGGCAAGGTTGGTTCGGGAGCTGTTGGATATCTCGACGGGCCGGCCCATCTACGAAACTGTGGCGACCCGAGGCCAGGGCGTGGCTGATCTCGCCCAACATCTCTTTCCTGCGAGCGACTGAATGCTCGTGGGTACCATGAGCACCGATGTCTGACGAACAGGCAACGGGAACACCCATCGACAACACGCTGACCCATCATCAACCCGTTACGGAGTTGGCGCGGGATCTGAAGTTGTTCGATGTGACGATGGTCGGGGTCGGGGCCATGATCGGCGCGGGGATCTTCGCGCTCACGGGTATCGCCGCAGGAAAGGCGGGCCCGGGGCTGATTCTTGCATTCTGCCTCAATGGTGCACTCACTTTGTGCACAGCCATGGTCTACGCCGAACTTGGAAGCGCCGTCCCAGCAGCAGGCGGCGGGTATCTGTGGGCGCGGTTCGGCCTTCCCGGACCAGCCGCCTTTCTGACTGGCTGGATGGACTGGCTTGCTCACGCCGTGGCCGGATCACTCTACGCGGTGATCTTCGGTGCTTATGTGGTATGGGGCGCGCAGACGATCTTCGGGTGGGGTGAGCCGCCCACTGGCGCTGGGCATGGTGAAGGGATGGGAACACTCTTCGGTGTGCCGGCATGGCCGTTTGCAAAGGGACTGACGTTGTTCGTCTGCCTCGCCTTCCTTTGGATCAACCACCGGGGATCCAGTGAGACTGGGAAGGCAGGGAACATCATCACGGTCGCGAAGATCGTGGTCATAGGCATCTTCATCGCCGCCGGACTTGTGGCCATGGTTCAAGGTGGTGGCGATGTCTCAGTCGGCGAGAAGTTTCAACCATTCCTTCCTGAGGGGTTCGGCGGCGTGTTGGTCGCCATGGGCCTGACATTCATTGCGTTCGAGGGCTACGAGATCATCGTGCAGGCAGGCGAGGAAGTGGTTGAACCACGACGAAACATCCCAAAGGCTGTGTTTCTCTCGCTCCTGATTGTGATTCCGATCTACATTCTGGTTGCCATTGTGTGCCTCGGCGCGCTCGTGATTCCGCAGGATGTCCTCTCAAGTACCGGATGGAGCGCTGGGGAGACATGGCGATATCTGGCGGGCCTTGGTGAAACAGGTGTGGCGGTTGCTGCAAATGCATTTCTTCCGTGGGGTCTCGGTGCGCTTCTGTTGGTGATCGGCGCGGTGCTCTCAACCATGAGCGCACTCAATGCGACGACGTTTTCTTCAACACGGGTGTCATTCGCGATGGGGCGGGATCGGTTTCTACCGGCAGCGCTCTCACATGTATCTCCAAGGACTCGTACACCATCCATGGCATTGGCTGCCAGTGGTGTCTTGATCATCTCTGTTGCACTGCTACTTGACGCGGAAAAAGTCGCTGCAGCGACCTGCGCCATGTTCCTGCTTGTGTTCGCCATGGTCAATGTCGCTTCGATCGTCATTCGGCGAAAGTATGGTGACAAGCTTCGGTATGGATATGTTGTTCCCGGCGGGCCAGTGGTTCCCATCGTCGCGGCGGTGGGCCAGACGGCCCTTGCGGGATGGTTGCTCGCTTCTCAACCGCTTACGCTCTGGCTGACGGTCGGCTGGGTGGTGATCGGTTTGGGAATCTACTACGCCTGGTCAAGATCTCAAGAACACGCCTTTCGTGCTTCACCGGTCATTTACGAACAGGCACCACAGGAGATTGTGTCGGCACACCAGATTCTCGTCCCTGTCGCAAATCCGGCGACCGCAGGGTCACTGGTTGAGTTGGCCGCCCGGTTGACCGACCCTACAGACACCGCGGTCACCGTGCTCAATGTGGTTCGGGTTCCTGAGCAGTTGCCGTATGGCTCGACAGCGCCATTCGTCGAAGCAGGAAGGTCGGTCGTCGAGAAGGCCATGGCGTTTGCGGAGTCGACCGGTCGAGAGGTTGCCGGCCTGGTTCGTGTGAGTCGGCATCCAGGACAGTCGATTGTCGAGACGGTGCGTGAGCGGGGCATCGGCATGCTGATCATGGGATGGACCGGTCCAAAGCGAGGGCCCAGGCGGATGCGGTCCATCATCGGTGAGCAGATTGACACCGTCATCAAAGGTGCCGATTGTGACACCGTGGTCATTCGGGGGTCTGTCCCGCCTGAGCCTGATCGAATTGTGATTCCAGTCGCCCACCCGAAGCAGGGCCGATTCGCCATCGGTCTGGCTGGCCGACTTGCAGGACCAACAACCGTTATCGAGGCGGTACGCATTGTGGCGTCGCAGAGCGAGGTGGAGGCGGCGACCAGGCAGTTGAAGTTGGACCTCTTTGGAGAGGACGGTACGCCGGATGTTCCGGGTGTGAACTGGCCAGTTGACTTGCGTGTGATGGTCGGAACCGATGTTCCAGCAACACTCCTTGAAGCTGTAGCTGGGGCCGATCTTCTCATGCTGGGCGCGACCCGCGGGGGTTGGCGAGGAAGCATGTTCAGCCCGATTCACTACTCCATGGCCGAGCGGTGGCAAGGCCCACTGTTGCTGGTTCGCATGCACTCTGGCGCCGCGACCTTTGCGGCGCACCGCACCATTGACTTCCTCCTCTCGACGGAACCCACGCAATGAGCATTCGTGATCTTCGAAAGATGGGTCTACTCAAGCCGGAGTCTGAATGGACAGACCGTCCACCTCGCTCGTGCGTGCGTGGATGGATGGCAAGCGTCTGGTTGATACTCGCCGTTGCAGGCTGCGGCCTGATGCTTCTCGGTGGTGGCGCATGGTGGACATGGATCGGGCTTGCGGCATTCGTCATGGCGCTCTTTGGGTTCGTCCGGCTCAACATCAGATCGGTCGATGGATCCGGTCTGCAGTGACGCTGCGAGTCTCTGGACGAAATGACGCCGCCAGTTGTGTGTCAGCCTTGGGCGGCTGCTGCCTTCCAGCGAATGGCTACGACAATCGCCGCTGAGACGGCGGTGATGACGGCGAGCAGAAAGAGATCTGCATTTCCCTGATCGACAGGACGCATCGTTCCATCGTCTGCAAAGGCGGGCGTTGAGATGCCAACCACAAGAATGTGCGCGGCGATGGCTCCCACCATCACGCCGAGCGCGACGAGCGCACCGAAGATGGCGGTGCGCGGGATCAATATCAGAATCACAACGCCTCGACAGTTCCCGAGATCAGCCGGCCAGGATGCCCAACCCTGAGTTCCTCGAAGATCCAGACGACTGCCGGTGCGCCGGTGAACTTGACCCAGATCATCAGGCCGAGAATCCCCGCCACGACGACCTGGCAGATCCATGAAACCAACAACAGGCCCTTCCGCTGATCGGTGTTTGGCATACGTGCCCCCTGCTCCCCTACCCCAAGAGCATGATGGGCACAGCCTACCAGACTGTGAGCGAGCGGCGCAGGGCACCTCAGTCGATGGGCGGTTGATTCAGGATCTCGAAGTCCATCATGAGTCGGATGTCACTGGCTGACATGTCTTCAATGCGGCGGAAGCGGTCGATGATCGGTCCAGCATCGTTCAGCGCGATGGCGCCGAGCGCTTCAGCCTTGTGCAAGAGAATGTCTTCGAGGTTTGCCGTCGTGTTTCGCGCGTGCCCGGACGGATACATCACCAGGCCACTGTCGAACTCGGAGCCGTCCTCGAGCGTGATGGTCATGGACGTCGGAATACCATCCGGATACCTGCAGTCGTACTCGTCTCCACCGTGCTCGAACACAATCCGCTGCATGAACGCGCGAGTCTGCTTGTCGTACAGGGCCTCGCGCCCATAGTCATCCGGGAGGAGCATGAGCGTCTTCCACCATGCGTCGTTGCCTTCAGCGATGTTGGACGATCCTCTGGTGGCTGCAATCTCAATGGCTTTGCGAAGCATGGTCGACACGATGTACACCATGGAGTGGTCCGCACTCTGGCGCGTGTGTGGGTCGCGTTTGGCAGGATCGCCAATGATCCCAAAGGCCGGCTCATAGGCGATGATGCGAATCTCACGGATGGCATCCGGGCGTTCGAGGATGGCTGGGTGGGCGGATAGAAGATCAATCAGGCCCTGAAGTGCGCCTGCACTCTGGTGCTCATAGAGGCCAAGTTTGAAGTGCATGCCCATGACGGCGAAGTTGTCGCCGCTGTGTGAGAGAACCAGGTCGAAGGGTGCGTCGCCGTCTGTGGGCTCGAATTGCCGCCAGATGGCCTCGGGGTTTCGAAAGATGTCCTTTGGACCCACAAACCCCCGCATCGACCGCTGCATCGAAAGCACAGCGACTTCGGTGCTGATGGCGGCGGACGCACCCTTGGAGTCGGACAATTGCTTTCCTGCCCGGATGGCACGCCAGGGAATGTAATGCGCAACCACCATGCCAATCGCCGACTCGATCTGCTCAGGAGTGGCGCCAAGCATGGCGCCATACACGGCGGCTGAGGCGATGGCGCCATGAACGACGTGATCAATCTTGTACGACTTGAGGCTGAAGACTTCGGCGAGTCGGCCTCGAATCTCGTCCAGGCAGATCATCCCACGGAGGGCGGCCGAACCGTCCAATTCACGGAGGTGGGCTGCTGCCAGTGGGACCGCGTAGAAGTCGTTGTGGCCGAACTCACCAGCCGTGTGCCCAAGGTCTGGATTGAACCCAAAGTTTGTGCCGTTGCTGTCCCACTCCCGAACCGCAGCCGCATTGGCGGCGATGGCCTTCTCGGGGGCCATGGTGCTTCCGCATCCGAACATCGCCGCGCCGTCATCACGCAGGTACTCACGTGCTTCTTCACGAAGCACACGTGGTGCGTTGGTCTGCATCGCAATTGCAGAGAGGCCACAGAGCACACTGTCCACAAAGAACTGAATCGTGCGCTGCCGCACAGACGTGTTTGGAGTGCCGATCACACCGGACATGAAATCGCACGCAAACTGGCCGATACCAATCGCCTGATTGGTGTCCCTGGCCAAAGTGACTGTTGTGTCGGTCGCGGTCGCGGTCATGGGAGGGTCTGGTCCTTTGTGGTTCTGTACTGAGATCGCGGCCTAAACGTGCCGCAGAAAGTGATCGACTTCGCCGGTCGATCCAAGAATGACGCTGGTTCGTTCGTGGATATCACCCGGTGCGATGTCGAGGATGCGATCACCAGTCTCGGTGACGGCCCGTCCCCCCGCCTGCTCGACAAGCATGGCCATCGGCTGGGCTTCATACAAGAGCCGAAGCTTTCCCTGAGGTCGATCGCTTGTCGCGGGGTAGATGAAGATGCCGCCCTTCAGAAGGGTGCGGTGGACGTCTGCAACCATCGATCCGATGTATCGCGACGAGTATCCCTCGGCATGCGCCCACTTCAAATACGAATTGACACCTGTTGGAAATCGGTCCGAGTAGGCCTCATTGATGGAATAGATGGGCCGCTCGCTTGGGACCTGAATCATGCGCTTGGCGAGTACATATGAGCCAATGGAGTGATCGAGCACGAACATGTCCACGCCCGCGCCGGTGGTGAGCATGAAAACGGTCGATGAGCCATACAGCACATAACCAGCCGCGACGATGTGCGCATTTGGGGACAACACAGCGTCGAGACCACCCTTGCCATCAGCGGGGAGGCGAACAACACTGAAGATGGTTCCGACTCCGACGGACACGTCGATGTTTGATGATCCGTCGAGCGGGTCGAAGAGAACCGCGTAGCGGCCACCGTCGTTCCTGGTGCGGAGTACTGTCGGTTCCTCTTCCTCTTCACTCACAAGAACACCGATGTTCGCTCGGCTCCCGAGGCACGACTTGATGATGTCATTGGCGATCACGTCGAGCTTCTGCTGCCGCTCTCCGTGCGTGTTCTCGGCGGCGAGTTCGCCTAACACATCTTCGATTCGTGCACGGCGAACCTTGTTGCCAATGGTCTTGGTGGCCAGTGAAATGGCCGAGAGAATCCACGAAAAGTCACCGGTCGCGTCTGGGTGGGCACGTTCACCTGCGAGCACATGGCTCTGCAGAGACATCAGATTGTCGTCTGTCCAGGTCATTGGGTGGCCCATGGAGATGCCTCCAGTTGAACACGGTGGAGACGGGGATTCGTTACGATTCCAGATCGCCGTCGGGTGCGGTCAGACCGGCCATGGTAGCCGACCCGGCGCTTCATCTTCTCAGGATCAGGGCCGACCTCTTCCGCGCCCCAAAGGGACTCCCTCTTATGACTTTCAGTGTGATTCTCTCCGCCCGCCGTACCCCCGTTGGCCGCTTCTTTGGAGGTCTCTCACGTGTTCCCGCTCCACAGCTTGGGGCCTTTGCGGTTGAGGCGGCGATTGCCACGTCCGGGGCGTCGGTTGACGCCGTAGACGAGTGCATCATGGGGTGTGTGCTGCAGGCTGGCCTCGGCCAGAACCCAGCCAGACAGGCGGCGCTCAAGGCGGGGCTTCCGTCCAGCATCAATGCCCAGACGATCAACAAAGTCTGTGGTTCCGGCCTGCAGGCGGTCATGACGGCAGACCAATCCATTCGGGCTGGCGACAACCGTCTTGTCGTCGCGGGTGGACTGGAAAGTATGACTCGGGCACCACACTACGCAGACGTTCGAAGCGGAATCAAATTCGGACCAGGCACGCTTCAGGACCACATGGCCCATGATGGTCTGGAGTGTGCCTTTGAGGGGTGGGGCATGGGCTTCGCTGCTGAGCATACGGCCGAGAAGCACAGCATCAGCAGAGCGGACATGGATGCTTTGTCGGCGGCCTCTCACTCCAAAGCCGCTGCGGCTGCAGCCAATGGGTGGTTCGACGCCGAACTCATTGCACTGACGGCCGAGCAGGTGAAACAACGGGCCGATGTGACGGCCGATGAGGGAATCCGCCCAGAGTCGACAGCTGAGGGCCTTGGCAAACTTCGGCCATCATTCAAGAAGGACGGCACAGTCACCGCCGGAAACGCATCTCAGATCAGTGATGGCGCTGCAGCCGTCGTGGTGGCATCGGAGGAGATGGCGAGCGAACTCGGCGCAGCGCCCATGGCCAGAATCATCGCGACCAACACGGTTGGTGTCGAGCCGAAGGATCTCTTTGAGGCGCCGGGAATCGGTGTGCGTGATCTGCTGGCCGATTGTGGGCTGAGCGTTGACGATATTGATCTGTTTGAGTTGAATGAGGCGTTCGCGGCTCAGGCCGTGTGCAACATGCGTGAGTTGGAGGTTGATCCCTCGAAGGTCAATGTGTGTGGCGGCGCGATCGCGATCGGGCACCCCATTGGCGCATCCGGCGCTCGTGTACTCGTGACGCTGGTGAACCAGATGCAGCGCCTCGATGCCAAGCGGGGCGTGGCCAGTCTCTGTCTGGGTGGTGGAAACGCCGTCTCCATGCTTCTTGAGCGGGCGTGAGTTCAGACCACCGTCCCCGATGGAGCCTCTTGGCCTTGTTCGGCCCCGGGCTGCTCATCGCAGCAACTGGTGTTGGTGCTGGAGATCTGGCGACCGCTGGATTCGCCGGTTCCAAACTTGGTACGGCCATCCTGTGGGCGGTCGTCATTGGTGCAGTGATGAAGTTTGTCCTGACCGAGGGCATTGCGCGGTGGCAGATTGCGTCCGGACAGACGCTCGTGGCGGGCGCAGGAACCCACCTGGGTCGGTGGGTGCTCTGGGCGTTCCTGTTGTATCTCATTCCATGGGCGTGGATCGTCTCCGGCGCGCTCATCAGCGGTGCAGGTGCGGCCACACAGGCGCTGGTGCCGCTTCCACTGGGTGCGACAGCCGCCAGGGTGGTCTGGGGCGGCGTGTGGTCCCTTGCATGCCTGGCGTTGGTGTGGCGGGGTGGGTTCCGGGTGTTTGAACGCTGCATGGCCGCCGGCATCGTGATCATGGTCGGCGTCGTTGTGCTCACCGCAACACTGGTGGATGTCGATGTGAAGGCGGTCGCCACTGGCTTGGTGGTGCCGAGTGTTCCGGATGTTGAAGGTGGACGTGCGTGGACGATTGCACTCATTGGAGGTGTGGGGGGTACGGTGACGATGTTGTGCTACGGCTACTGGCTGTCCCAGCAGGGACGGCGGTCGGACGTGGAAATCAGAACGTGCCGCATTGACCTCCTTGTTGGATACCTCATGACCGCCATCTTTGGTGTGGCCATGGTCATCATCGCGTCTGGCATCCCGAAGCAGGACGGTTCGGGCGTCAAGCTCTTGGTGTCGATTGCCAACGCGCTTGGCGCCGCGCTTGGCCCGTGGTCGCGATGGGTCTTCCTGCTTGGGGGATGGGCGGCGATCGTCAGCAGCATGCTTGGTGTCTGGCAGTCTGTGCCAATGATCTTTGCCGATGTGGTACGCGGAGGGATGGGCAAGCCCCCGCTTTCCCCAGACACGCTTGAGCGGACACGGATCGCTCGATGGTGCCTGATCGGCATCGCGACCGCGCCCATCCTGCAGGCCATCATGCGGTTCGAGCGGGTCCAGTTGCTCTACACCCTGACGGGCGCGTACTTCCTACCACTCCTTGCGTTGGTGCTGCTGCTCATGTTGCGGCGGTCCTGGTGTGGACCGCTCGCCTCCAGGTGGCTCGCTCGCGTGGCCACAGGTGCTGTGCTGGGGTTCTTTATGTGGGTTGCGGTGACCTGAACAGCCCACCCAGCCTGCCGTGGAACCCCCTTTTGGACCCACTCAGCGGGGATGGCGCGGACCTGAGGCCCGGATAATC
>CAZSSV010000071.1:0-10417 GCA_964609425.1 uncultured Isosphaeraceae bacterium
AGCCCGCCGGCCGGGCCTCAGCCGCAGCTCCACGGGTCGCCCGAGCAGCCGGCGCCGTCACCCAGATAGGTGCCGCCACACCCCGCCTCGGTGGTCACGCTGCAGGCGGTGCCGACGCAGCAGCCACCGGTGGGGTCGGTGCCGTCGCAGGGATTACCGGTGCATGAGACATAGTCGCCGAGATACGTGCCTCCGGCGGAGCCACACTCGGCTTCGGTGATGTACGAACAGGAGATGCCAAGGCAGCATGCACCGCTCGGGTCACCGCCCCCGCCCGGTACGAGCGTGTCGATGCCGGTCGGGTTGGTTCCCGCTGGGTCGAGGTAGGCGGACATGCCTGACCAGGCACCCGCGAATCCGCGGCCGTAGTAGTCGTCCAGATCGTTGTAGCAATAGGAACTTCCACAGCAGAGCGTGCCGATGGCCCGGTGATTACTGTCGAACAGCGGTGAACCTGACGAGCCGGGGGCAGTTCTGCCCTCGCCCCAGTTCACACGCCAGTACTGACTTTCATTGGAGGTCACGTCGGGGAAGCTGATCCGCTTCTCTGCGGCCTCGGGATGATGAACGCCGGCGCCGTTGGAGGCCGAACTGGCACGGGACCAGCCGGCGAACGTGACGCCCCAGGCGGCGTTCGGCGACGAGTTCAACTCGACGAGCGTCGAGTCGTAGTAACTGTCGTCGTCGAGGAAGTTGCAGCCGTTTGTGTACTGATTCCAGTTCCCGTCACCGCTGCCGCCGCTGTCGCCGCTGCCGGGTGTTCGGCAGTAGGAGTTCTGGTGGTTCCAGTAGACGACGAGGGAGTTCTCGTTGCTGTTGGAAATCCCACAGTGATCGGCCGTCATGAAGAGCGGCCGCTGGTCCTGCGCGGTGTTGTTCACCATGAAACCGGTACAGGTCAGATACCCGTTCAGTGTGTACACACCGACGGAGGGAATCTCGTTCTGCCACGCATCGCCTTCGGAGCACACGACGTCAATGTTGCACGACTCACTGGAGCCGCGATAGTCGGGGGCGCCGAGGCCGCGATAGCCCTGATTGACCGATGTGAGCAGAACGCCGTTCTCGAACGCGTCTCGATGCTTCACATCGACGGTCGCCTCGATCACCACATCGTCACCGTGAATGACGCGCGTCCACAGCTCACCAACCCCGGGGGCCGTGTTGGCCGTGATTGAGCGGCAGACGTCGAAGCCGTCGGTGGTGTAGATGGTCATGTCGGCCGATGGAGGAAGATGGAACTCGCCAAACCCGAAGTTCAGGTGGAATGCACCCTCTGACATCACACGAAGCCGCCACATGACCCGGTTGCGGTCGATCTGTTCCCATGTTCCGTCCGTGGCCGGAGAGACTGACACGGTGTTGGGGACCGCAAACCGCATCGGCTGGCCCTTGGTATCCCGGTCCAGGTCCTCCTGGGTGAGCGCGTCGATGTCGAGATGCGGCATCGCCAGTGACTGCACCACCGGCAGGGGGAGATGGCCTGGCTTCAGGCCGTGGGTGGAAGCAGCTGCTGTGGCCCCGAGAGCGAGCAGCGACAGGACAGCAGTCACCCGTGTGGGTGGGTGCAAATTGTGACGCATGGCAATGAACTCCTCTCCAAATGGGTCAGACCCCACGCTCGCCAACCTAGCCGGTCCTGGCCCCATGCGAGGGGGTAGTTGTCAGTTTTGGACGTTTTTTAGGAGGGAGAGGTCTGAGATGGCGATGGCGGCCCTGCCATCAGGTCGCATTTCCCTGGTCTCTGAGCACCCGCCACACCAGCAGGCCCACCGCCACCATGCCCACGCTCACCACGATGGCCGTCATCGGGCCGGTCTCGGGTGGACCGCGGGGGGCGTCGCGGGCAGTTGCTCAAGCAGGGTCTCGACCGCCATGTCGAGCTGCGCATCGATGCCGGCCGCCTCATCCATGGGCGTTCGTTCGACGCGAATGTCCGGAAGGGCGCCCCGGCTTTCCATGTCGGTGCCGTCGGGGAGATACCAGCCTCGGAAGGGCTGCCTGACCCGCGAGCCGTCGATGAGCGTGAACCCGCCGGTGGAAATGACGCCGCCGAATGTTTCTTCGCCTACGAGCGTTCCACGGCCCGTGGTCTTGATGGCATGGCTGAAGATTTCTGCATTGCTGAATGAGTTTTCGTTGCATAGCACGACGACGGGCCGGCTGTAGGCGTAGAGAAGCCGGCGATCGCGGGGGTACGAGTCGGGCCGGACGTCCTGGGCCTTGGCACCGCGTGGAATGGTGTACGCATGCGTCGGTGCCGTCAGGCTCGCCAGCAGGATGTCGGTGGTGAACCCGCCCCCGTTGTCACGGACATCGATGATGAGGCCGTCCTTTCCGTGGGCAGCGGCGTAGAGATCCTGCTCAAAGCGGTGAACGCTCGGCATGTTCATGCCTTGAATGTGCAGGTAGCCAAGGCGATCGTCGCTGGCTCCCGCGACATGGTCGCGTCGCCGCTGCAGTTCGTCCTCACGCTGCAGGCCGTTCCATGCCCCATAGGTCATTGGAACCAGCAGGACCGTCCGAATCTTGCCGTCGGGGCCGCGGACATCCACCAGCACTTCGACTCCTGCCGTGTCCAGCATCGCCCCCCTGAGATCCTGCAACACGCCGCCTTCGACCAGTGGCCGGCCGGCGATTGAGAGGACGACGTCTCCAACCTGAAGGCCGCCCTCGTCCAGATCTGACGGTCCGTCGGCGAGCACAGCGGTCACGCGGTATCCATCTCCGTCTGGCACGGCATCCATGCCCAAGTGGCCGATGCCTTGTCTGGGGCCGGAATATCTCGCCCCGCCGCTGATCCCCGTGTGCGAGCCATTCACCTCGCCAAAGAGAAGGTCGACGACCCGGTTGAAAGCCTGTGCGGTGCGTGTCTGCTCGGCGAGGTCGGCGTATCGCTGGGACACGGCAGCCCAGTCGAGATCCTTCATGGTGGGGTGGTAGAACGTTCTGCCGAACGTGCGGGCCGCTTCACCAAACTTCTGCCGCTGCTCACTGGACACGTCAATGCGGGCATCCGCGTCGATGGGCCAGGCTTCCGTTTTGCCGCCCGTACTTGGCGCATGCTTGGCCGTATTCGCTCCGACAAACGTCACCTTCTTGCCGGTGAGATCGCCCCTGACGTTTGAGACGCCCCCTCCGGTGACTTTCGTGCGTTCATTGCCGCGATGGTCCATGGTCCACAGGCCAGCGTCTTCACCGACCGTGCCGCTGAAAACGATGGCGTCTCCACCGGGGCTGAGATAGAGGTCATCCTCGCTGCCTTCGAGGCTCGTCAGTCTGCGAGCCCGCTTCCATGCCGAGTCCAGTTCGGTGAAGGTGAGGATGTCCGCCTCATCCGCTTCTTGAGGCGGGTCAGATTCAGATTCCGCACCATCTTCTGCCTCCGCTTCAAGCGTGACGATGGGGAGCATGGTCTTCTTCCCGGCGGCTTTGGCGGCGTCCTGGATCGACGCGTCGAGTTCGTACGCGGTCAGGTCTTCCATGGCCGGGTCCAGCGCGATCGACCACACGTCATACTCCCAGTTGTCGCCGATGCGATTGCGGTCGCTGAGGAATACGAGCGTCCGCCCGTCGTCCGTGATCCGCGGAGCGCGGTCGATGTCAGGATGTTGCGTGAGGTTCACGGCACCCGCGGGCTGCTGCACGTCCATCAGCCAGATGTCATTGTTGAAGTCAAGGTCGGCGACGGAGTACACGATGTGTCTCGAGTCACTGGTCCAGCGGACTTCGGGCGCGTCCCAACTCTCCAGAAGAAGTGTGTCCGTGTTCGATGTCAAATCGCGAAGCCAGAGGTCCCCGGTGCCACGCTGGTACAGCAGCGAGCGGCCGTCGGGCGAGGGCATGGGGCGGGTTGCTGCAGGGGCGTCGATGACTTTCACAAGGTCGAAACGAAGTGCGCCCGCCCACGATGCGCCGGAGTCGTTGGGCTCGGGTTCCTCTTCCCCCGGGGCGTCGTCGCCGGTTTCATCGCCGTCGTCTTCCTCGTCGGGTGGTCCTGCCCCAGTTTCGCCTGGCTCGGCGGCCTCGGACTGGTCGCCCGCGGGCTTGCCGTCGTCGTCCTGGGCGTCACCTTCAACCTCCGCGTGCTTGTCGTCGGCTTCATCCGGCTCCACGGCATCTTCAACCGGCTTCAGGTCATCCCTGGTCAGCGCCACGGTGGCCTCCCAGATGCCCTCGTCGCCACCTTCGTCGCTGGTGAAGTACAGCCGGGCACCATCTGGCGACCAGGCGATGTGCCGCTCGCGGGCGTGGCCCTGCGTCACGCGGCGGGTGGGGTGATCGTCTTCGGTGCTTCGCAGGAGCACCTCACCCCGGGCCACGACAGCCACGGCTTCGCCTGAGGGGTGCAGGGCCACCTCGCCCACCTTGTGATCCAGCCGCTCGATCCGACGGTCGAGCGTAGACGTGTCGGCGGCGGCCGGAGTGACGTCAATCGGCTGAAGTTCGGCGTCTGAGTCTGTGAGATCGAGCGTGTGCAGCGTGTCCCACACAACAGCAGCCGCGGTGCGGCCATCCGCGGACACGGCCAGATCGCGAGCGCCGTGACCAATGGTCGCCGCGGTGGCAGGCGTCAGGTTCGTTCGATTGGTTGCTTGGTCGCCCGCAGTGCGGACCCAGATGTCGTTCTGCCCATCCGCTGCGGACAGCATGACGAAGCCACCATCCGGCAAGGGAAACGCCTGTCCCTCGTTGGCGGGCGCTTCCGCGAGCCGTTGAAAGACGGGTGATGTCGGCTCGCTCAAGTCCATAGACCACACATCGCGGTTCCCACTTCCTCGGTAGGCGGGCCGCTCCCATGGGGCGTAGCCTCGGCTGAAGTAGACCGTGCCGTCCTGGCCCTGCCTGGGGGAGCGGCCAAAGGCCCCTGAAAGCCGTTCGACCGGCCCACCGTCGGTGGGCGCACGGTACATCTGAGGCTGGCGGTAGATTTCAGGCTCCCGGTACGAGTGAAGCAGCACCGCCTCGCCGTCAGGTGTCACATCGGAAAGGAGTTCCCATCGATCCGATGTGGTGATCCGCTCAATGGGTCCTGCTGCGACCAGCGCGTCCTGGGAGACGGTGACCGGCATGCGGTAGATGTTCCGCGTGCCATCCCGATCCGACTCGAACGCGATCCACGACCCGTCGGGCGCAAATGCCGATCGCAATTCCGAAGCCGGATGGCTGGTCAACCGGGTTGCAGTACCGCCGATTGCCGGAACAGACCACAGGTCTCCGCGGTCCGAATACACAAGATGTCCGCCGCTCGGTGAGAGGGCGGGGTATTGCGGAAATGTGGAACCGATGGTGGCATGCGTGATCAGAATGAGCGTGGGTACCACGGCGGTCTCCTCGGGTCGATTGCGGTGGGGCGGACACCATAGGGCGAGGCGGCTGGTGGGACGTGGGGGCTTGAGTTGGCACCCATCAGGTGCGGGATGGTCTGCAGGTGATATGGAGCCCTGACCCTCATGAGAGGCCAAAGGGACGCTCGGGACCATGTTATGGCGGGTTTCTGGCCCGTATCTGGATGGGGGGCAGGTCACGGGACTGCCGCCGGCCAACCGGTTCCAAAAAGTCGGAAAAATCGGCCAAGATTCACGTTGACTACCCCCTGCTGCTCTGGCACGGTGTGTTCGGAAGAGCGTAGCCCCTCGGGGCTACACAACAGAGAGAGGTTGAAGAACCCACAGAACAGTGTCTTTGACATGGCTGACGACGTCGGGCGTCGCGATCGGTCGCGATGAAATCGCACCGAGCCCTCGTCAGCCGGAGTGCATGCACCCGTGTCGATAACCGCTCGTGGCGGTTGGGAAGATTAGGAATACGCCAGGCGGCATCGACCTGTCAGGCGGCAAACCTGTTTGGAGGAGAATTCAATGAACAGGCTTACGTTGACAGCGGCCGGACTTGCTTCGGTCGCAATGGGTGGCGCCGCCACCGCTGACATTCATCAGTTCGCGATCGACGGCGGGTACACCGCCAACGGTTCGAGCTTCGTCAGCGACACGATCGATGGTGCCGGCGGCACGATCGTTTCGTACGGCTACAGCGTCTCGCTGACCGTGTATTGGAACGAAGGCAGCAGTTACGAGAACTGGGCTTCTGAGTGCCGCATGGGCGTCGGAACCTTCTCGTACGGCGGAAGCCCCGGTTACATCTACACCGGTCAGATCACCTCGGGTTACGGTGCCAGCACCGTTGGCGGTTCGTACACCATCTCCGGTATCACCGGCGGTGCGTACGTCGCAAGTTACGGCTTCGCCGCCAGCTCCGTGTTCGGCTTCGTCGCCTACAGCTCGTGGAACGACGGCACTGGCATGGACGCAGGTACCCTCTCGGGTACTGGCTGGGTCAACATTGCGGTGCCCGCTCCGGGCGCGCTGGCCCTGCTGGGCGTGGCTGGTCTCGCCGGACGGCGTCGCCGCCGCTGAGCCCGATCGTGTCGTAGAGTCAATCTGTCGGGCAGACCGCTTCCACGTAACCCGGCGAACCGACTCTTCAAGTGAAAGTTTCTCTGGCATCCCCCCGCGAAAGCGGGGGGATGTTCTTTTGGATCGCAGCGGCGAGGAAGCCTGTGTGCTGAGACAGACGCCGTTGGCGGGCTGACCTGTGCTGCGCTGCATGGATGGGGAGGCAACCCGACTGGCTCGCCCGCTGCCAGCCGCATTGACGGACACCCCTGTGCTGCGGCTCAGCACACCGACGCGCACGCGGCCTGAATCCAGGGGACCGTGGCCGCACCCCGCCCTCGTCACAGCGTGACCTGTCCCCCTGCACGCAGGGGCGGCAGGCCGCTACGGATGATGAATCGTGGTGATCCCGTCTACGGAGATGTCATCTCGCTGCAATTCAGCCCCGTCTGGCCAGATCACACGTACGGCATCAACGGAATCAACATCGCCAAGCCCAACGTGCACGCGTGGATCGTGCGCGGCGAGGTAACTGCCGTCGGCCCGAACGGTGTACACCCGCTCGCGTCCTCCGGCGGTCACATGCACCCTCGCGCCGATGGCGGGCCCACCAGCGGCATTGCGAACATCCAGCATGATCCAGTGGCCCGCTTCAGTCGCATTCCTCAGCAGCGACGCGGGCGCAGCGCGATTGATGACGAGCACGTCGCACCGGCCGTCGTTGTTTGCGTCGAAGAACACAGCCGCGCGGCTTGTTCTTGCTTTCTGGCCTTGCACGCCTCCGCGAGGTGCGACCTCCACCATGCGGTCACCATCCCGAACGAGCAGCAGGTTTGGTTCGGCATAGAGGTCATCCTCCCACAGGGGCTCAGAGATGCTCACCCGGCCGTTTGCTTCGTAGACATCGAGTTCGCCGTCACAATCAAAGTCGCGGAGTCCCAATCCGAACCGGGTGAATGGCCGTGACAACGCGGAGAGCCCGTGGCGATGCGTCTCATCGAGGAAGCGATCGCCCTGCAGCACGTAGAGCGAGTCGGCCTCGCCGTGCAGATTGCAGACCAGAAGATCAAAGTCACCGTCGCCATCGATGTCTTCGCTCGCGACGCCCATTCCGGCCTTGGCCTTCCCGGTGAGGTCGCGGTCGCATCCCATGGCCATCGCGCGGTCCTCAAAGCGAAGGTCGCCGAGGTTGACCCACAATCGATCGGGGTTGCCGTCATTGGCGACGAAGAGATCGATGCGGCCGTCACCGGTGAAGTCCTGCGCCAGCACGCCGAGCCCGTTTCCAAGGGCTTCAGCCATCCCCGCGGACTCCGTGATGTTGACGAAGGTGCCCCCGTCATTGCGGTACAGCACGTCCTGGGTTGGGGCTGCATAGTGCTTGGGAGCGCAATAGTCGAGCACACCGGTGCGGCTTCGGCACTCGAGCTCCCGATCGGCTGACCAGCCGACATAGCTCGTGACGAACAAGTCGAGGTCGTGGTCACCGTCCGCGTCAAAAAAGGTGGCGCTCGCGTTCAGGCCCCCGTGGCCGAGCCCGGCCTCATCCGTGATGTCGGTGAACCGCATACCTCCGTCGTTGCGAAGCAACCTGTCGGGGCCAAAATTGGACACGTAGAGATCTGCGTCGCCGTCGCGATCGATGTCGCCCACGGCGACGCCCATGCCCCAACTTCGATCTTCAGCCCCACTGCCCGTTGAGACATCCTCGAAGGTGCCGTCGCCTTGATTCCGAAGAAGCAGGTTGCCTTCAAAGGGGTCGGCCTGCACCAGATAGAGGTCCATCCAGCCGTCACCGTCGGCATCAAAGGCCGCGGCGCCGCCCGCGACGATCTCGGGGAGTTGTGGCGTGTCGCCAGGCAGATCCGCCCGCAGCGTGAAGTTGACGCCGCGGACCGCGGCTTCGTCGACAAACCATGGCTCGGCAGCGTCGGCGGCCGTCTGGGGTGTGGGAGGTGGCCCCTCGTCGCCGCATCCTGCCAGCGTCAAGGTGGCAAGCGTCATCAGTCGCCTCATGGCGAACCCTCCCGCTCAAGAAGCACCTTCATCCGGCCCACCGCCTGATGTCTCGGAAATCGGGTCCTGGTCTCTTCAAACAGCGAGGCGGCTTCACGGGGTCGGCCCATGGCGAGCAGTGCCTGCATGCGAATGAGCGCCGCCGTCGGCCTGCTGCCAAAGAGCGACTCATGTGCGTTGAGCACCTCGACCGCGTCCCGCGGCTGGCCGGTGGCGATGTACATCTCCGCGAGCGAGAGGTATGGTCTGGGCCTCGCCGGAGCGAGCCTGTTGACACGCTCAAACGACTCGGTCGCCGCTGCGAGGTCTCGCTGCTGGCGGGCGATTCGGCCTCGAAGCATCCAGCCGTCTGCGTTGCCCGGAGAGTTTTCCATCGCGCGGTCGACTGCGTCCCGAGCCTGGCCAGGCGAACCACGGCCGAACTCTGTGCCCGCAAAGCGCTGGCTTGCAAGCTGAAGCAGCGGCGGTGACCATCCCGGCCAGGCCTCCGCAAGCTCAACGAGCATGCGATCGCTCGCCAATCGCTCGCCACGCTTGAAGGCGAGCGTGGCCTCCGCCAGTTGTATCTCTCGAAGGTCGCCGTACATGGCGCTCAGTGACCGAATGGCGGCGCTGGCAGACTCAATGTCGCCCGACTTCGACATCGCCGCCACACGGCCGATTCGTGCGTTGAGATCGGCCCGTGCGGTCTCGGCCCTCTGCAGCCACGGATCGTAGAGGGCCGGCGGGGTGTTGCCTGCGAGCGTGAGGTGGCGTGCGGCGCGTTCGTGCTGGCCGAGCGCAAGCAGCCCGCGCCCCATCAGCCACTGGGCGCGAGGGCTTTCGGGTCTCTGATTCAGAATCGGTTCGATGAGGGACACCGCTTCAGTGGGCCGCCCCTGGGCAAGCCTGACCGAAGCGAGCACGAGCGTGTCGGCAGGGCCAGCGTCCGGATGCCTGGTGGCCTGCGCTGCCAGCGTAGCCGCGCGTGGGAGTTCGCCCTGCTCCAGGGCCCAGATCGCGCCACGCCAGAGCGGTATCGACGCATCGCCATCCACCGCAATGGCGGCATCAATGGCGATCCGGCGGTCCTGGAAGTTTCCTGCGCGATCCAGTGCGATGGCCCGCAGGGTGAGGGACTCAGCGGAGGGGGAAAGGCGATCGCTTTCGGCAAACGCGTGCGCTGCTTCACGATTGAGCTCGTGCGCCAGATAGGCGCTGCCAAGGTGCATCCAGGCGCGAGATTCATGCGGATGCTTACGGACTCGCGCGATCGCTTTCTCGATGACCTCGCGGACGCCAACGTCGATATCGCCGAGGTTGGCCGGGACCATCGGCTCGGCTGGCGGCCTGCAGCCGGTCGCCAGCATGAGCAGCAGCAGACCGATGAGCGGGCGATGGATCATGGCGGGTCGTCAACCGCCTCCGGGAACGCATCAAGCAGCGGCCCAATATGCGACTCATAGTTTCGCCAACGACCGACGGCACTCGTGTTCATCGCCTTGGAAACTTGATCGTAGGAGGGCGTCATCACGGCGCGACTCGATTGGTGGAACGCCATGCATGCGTCGTCCCAAGGCAAGCCAAGGAATGTCAGGATCGACTCGGTAACCACACGTTGATTGCGAGCGAGGTCCTCGTATGAGACATCGAGGCACGGGCATGGCAGGACGTTCATCCAGTGTGCTGTGAGCCGGTCGAACGCTTTGCCGGCATGGCAGAGATCTTCCAGATCCTGAGCCCATGGCAGACGGTCCGGGCGAAGGGGGTGCAGGAAGATTGACAGAAGGTTGTCGAGTGGATTTCGACGTACAAAAATGATCCGACAGCCCGGAGTAATGAGCGGCAACAGGCCGGCGATCCGATCCATGTTGAGCGCTTTGTTCGTGACTCGGGCGGCGCCGAATCCATACTGTCCGAGCATTTTCGTGTACTTGCCACCGATGGCTGTCAGCATTGCTGCGGTGGCACTGTCGAGGCACTGCGGGAATGGCGTGCCGACGACTTCTGCAAGGTCTTCTGCCATG
>CAZSSV010000072.1:0-10381 GCA_964609425.1 uncultured Isosphaeraceae bacterium
ATAACCAATCTGTGCTGTTTGGGCATCATAACGGCCACCATCACCCTCATCACGTTTGCTTCGATTGGCGTTGGCATGTCGCTGCCCTACCTCGTGCTTTCGGCATTCCCACAGTTGACCGACCGCATGCCGAAGGCCGGCCCGGCCAGCGAACTCATCAAGCAGGTCATGGGCCTGCTCATGCTCGCCGCCGCGGTGTACTTCGTGGGTGTGGGGCTCAGCGGCATGCTCGCCAACCCCCCCCAGCCTCCATCGCGGGCCTACTTCTGGGCCGTCGCTGCCGTTATCGCCTTCGCCGGTGTGTGGCTGATCATTCGGACATGGCAACTGACCGCCGCCTCGGCGCCTGCGCATGAAATGGAACACCACACACGGACCGACATCGCATTGCCTCACCACGCGATCGGTTGGCGGACGTCCATGTCCGCCCTCGGTGCCATCATCATGGCGGCCAGCGTGATGCTTGCGATGAGGTTGACGGATCACGGACCGATTCCCTGGGTCTGGTACACACCGAAAGTGTTCCATGAGGCGCTGGAGGACGGCAAGGTCGTCGTCATGGAGTTCACCGCAGAGTGGTGCCTGAACTGCAAGGCCCTGGAAGAGGCAGTGCTTCACTCCGAGGACATCGTCAATCTGCTCGCAGAACCGGGCGTCGAACCGATCAAGGTCGATCTGACCGGCAACAATGAGGTCGGGAACGCCATGCTCAAGTCGGTCGGCCGGCACCAGATTCCGCTGCTCGTCGTGTTCGCCCCGGACGGCACCGAAGTTTTCAAAGGTGACTTCTACAAGGTCGATCAGGTGCTCACGGCTGTCGCGGAGGCGAGGAAGCACCGCTGACTGCTTCGGTCCTGACGGAGGGCCCAAGCCTCTGCAATGGGTCGATCGTGTTGGCGTCGTCCAATTCAATCGCCCGCCGCCATGCATCGGCCGCGCCTTCCAGTCCCATCTGACGGCGTACGCGGGCCAGCGCCACCCATGCCCTCGGAGCGGACGGGTCGGTCCGGACGACCGCTTCGGCGGCGTCCATCACCTCGGCAACCACGGGCTGTTCGGCTCGGTAGGCCGCCTCCAACCATCTCCATGCCCCGGCAGCACTGCCCTGCAACGCTGCAAACTCGCCCGCCGCCCCGCCAGCGGCCAGGCAAGCCACCGACAGGGGGTGTGATGCGGGCAGGGGCCGGGCCGCCGCGAGAAACTGATCTGCCGCCGCCACAAGCAGCCGCGGATCGCGGCTGGCCCATGACGCATCCTGGAGCACTTTGGCGGCCTCCATGCGAACCTCTGCGTCGGCCATCGGGCCTGCGTCACCGGGCGCGTTGATCAGCAGATTCGCCGCCGCCGCGGAGGCTGCGTCCCTTGCCTGTATGCGGGGCAGAACGACCACGGCGATCACGAGACCAACCCCGGCGGCCAACGCCGCGCCCGCGCCAGCGACCACGGGCCGCCCACGACCGGATGCGCACGAGGCCCCACCGAGCAGCGCGAGTACCCACACAACCGACGCCGGGTTGTGAAGCAACATGTCCACCTGCGCGTGCGCGAGCAGCAGGACGACCGCGCCCAGCATCGCCCAGCGTGCGCCTGCGCCCCGGATCGACACAGCCGCTGCCCAGGCAAGCACGGGCACCAGGCACAGGCCCGCAACACGAATCACCTGCTCGCCCGCGTCCAGCGATGGCCACGCCGAGCACACCGTGGACGCGGCCATCGCGGCGGCACCCACGCCCCCGATGGCCGCCCAAACGGCCCCCGCGCGTCCATCCTCCGGGTCTGCCTCAGCTGTGCTGACCCGACCACCAACGCGCCATGCCAAGATCATCACCAGCACCGCCCACGCCAGCGCGCCGGCGCCCGCCGCTGCCCACCAGTCCACGGCCATCGCGTGGGCCGACGTGATTTCCTCCGGCGCAGCAGGCGGTCGATGCTGCAGCCACGCGTCCTGGAACCCACCGGGACCGACCCCCTGGACCGGTTCCGACGCGATGATCGCCACGGCACCCTGCGCATACTGACCACGAATGACGAGGCTTCGACCTCCCGGAATGGCCAGGGCGGCATCACCGAGCATCGCAGCCGCAAGTGGTGCTGCTGCGGCGCACAGTGGAATCAACACGGCGCATCGGCGTGCCCAGGCAATGGAGATGATCCCTCTGGACCCGATGGCCAGCAGTGCCAGCCCGATGCCAAGCACAACCAGCCCACCGACCGATCCGCTCAGCCCAACCACGGCAGCCGACGCGGCCGCCGACACCAGCAGCACACCGCCGATGTACGCCGACGCGTTGCGACGCCGCGCCTGCACAAACAGCCCCGACCACGCAACCGCGCACCCTGCCAGAACACCGCCGTAGACATTTGGGCTGGAGAACCACCCGGAGGCGCCGCCATCCATCAGCCGCCGCTCATAGACCAGGGCCGCCGCCGAGCCGGGCTCAAGCCCGAGAGACGCAAGGACCTGCGACTGATGCACCTCAAACCAGGCAATGGTGTCTGGAATGGTCCAGCCCCATTGGACAAAGCCCTGCAGGACGAGCGGACCGCTGATGGCAATCAGAACGGACAGCACCGCACGCCGCGTGCCACTGTCTCTGCAGGCGTGCGCCAGTGCCGCCGCCGCGGAGACGCCCGCAATCCAGGGAACCGCGACCTGGGCATGATGCGTTCCGCGAAGTGCCCACAGGATGATCAACCCCATGGGCAGGAACCACAACGCGAGCACGAGAAGATCGCCACCTCGCCGCGATACTGCCTCCCCAGCGAGCATCACGCCCGCCAGAAAGACAATGATCATGTCGATCCACATGACCATTGTGGGCGACATGCCGACGGCAGGATCTGGGTCGAGCACAGGATCTACGTCAAACCACACCTCTGGAAGTACCGGGGATAAGCATCTCGCCGCAGCGAGCGCCGCCGTGGCCACCGCAGCGACTCTGGACATCACTTGGCCGCACCCGTCTCGAGTACTGCAAGCACCACCCACACCAGCACGATCTGTCCGCCGGCAACCATCGCCTGCCAGGGCTCGAGCGAGGGCAGCATCAACCCGACCGCCCCGGTCAACGCGGTCAACGACCAGATCACAAAGACGGCACGCCTCGGGGAGAGTCCGCGGTCAACGAGCCGGTGGGAGAAGTGCTGGTGATCACCGCGAAAGGGGCTCTTTCCCTGGCACAGACGAAGGGTCGTCACGGTCACAATGTCGTACAGCGGTACCGCCAGCACGGCGATCGGCATCAGTGTGCCCCACCAGGCGCCCCCCGTCGAAGTCGGCTCCCAGTAGGTCGTCCGGACGGTCAGCACAGCCAGCGTCAACCCGATGACCAGTGAACCACCGTCGCCAAGAAAGATCTTCGCAGGCGGAAGGTTGAAGCAGAGAAACCCCGCCGTCGTTCCAACCAGCACTCCAAGCGTCGCTGCGACGAACCACTGTTGTGTCATCAGCGCGACCACCATGAACATGCCGCCGGCGATCACGGTCACGCCGCCCGTCAGGCCGTCCATGTTGTCGAGAAAGTTCATCGCATTGGTGATGACGACGATCCACACGACTGTCACCAGCACACTCGGCGCCGTACCGAGCCCGAGTCCGTCCAACTGCTGAAGAAGCCTGACGTCAAAACATGCTGCCAGTACCGCCGCAATCACGATCTGAATGCTCAGGCGAGGCCACGCGGAGAGATTGCGGCGATCATCGACCAGCCCGATCACGTGCACCACGAGCAGCCCGCATGCCAGCGCCACGGCGGTGGGCGCGGTGGTCGAGAGCCGGTCGGTCCACGACGCAAGGGCGGGCACGACACGAGCCAGCAACTGCGGCGCCACCATGGCCATGACGCCCGTGCCTCCGATGACGACGATGAGCGGCCATGCGATGGCGATACCACCGACATTGGGGACATCACGAAGCTGCTTGAGGGCCCCCGCGCCACCCGGGGAGTCCATGGCGTCCAGCCGCCGACCGACCCTGCAGAGCACGGCCGTGACGATCACACCAATCAGAAACGAGGCCGCGGTGAGCAGTACAACATGAACGCTCATGCGGGCATCATGACCGACGGGCCGCCCATTCGCCAACTCCCGCCACGGGACTGTTCTATACCCTTTGCCGATATGAACCGAGTCACCGTGTACTGCAGCTCGTCCACCCGCGTCTCTAAGACGCTCCACACGGCGGCCAGGTGCGTCGGTCGCGCGCTTGCCGAGCGGGGCGTCGGGATCGTCTACGGCGGCGGCAGCATTGGGCTCATGGGCGAAGTCGCCGCCGGCTGCCGCGAAGCAGGCGGTTCGCTCACTGGCATCACGACCCGCAGGCTTGTCGACCTGGAACAGGCGGATTGCGACTGCGACGAACTTGAGGTGCATGAGACCATGCGAGGCCGTCGCAAGCGATTGTTGGAACTCGCCGACGGCGTCCTCGTGCTCCCAGGCGGGCTCGGAACGCTCGAGGAGTTTTTCGAGGCCTTGGTCGGCAGGCAACTTGCCGAACACGGCTCACCGATCGGGCTGGTCAACATTGACGGCGCCTTGAACTCGCTGCTTCTGATGCTTGATGACCTGGTGCACCATCGCTTTGTGCGCGCATCGGCCCGAGAGCTCTTCTTTGTCGAGCAGGATCCGGTGGAAGCGGTCGTCCGCCTGTTGGCGTGCAAGGGCGGGATTGTGGACCCAACCCGCATGGTGCCGTCGGGACCGGATTGATCGCTGGTAGCCTCTGCACCGTGAGCACCACGATTGGACTGATCGCCGGGGAGGGGCGGCTTCCCGTACTCGTCGCCCGAGGCATGAAGCAGCATGGCCTCGCGGTGGCTTGCGTGGCATTCCGCGGCCATGCTGACCCCGAACTTCGCCAACTCTGCGATCGCTGGGCCGAAGTGTCCCTGTATCGACCGGGCGGGTGGATCAGACGCCTTCGCCGGTGGCACGCCCATGAAGCAGTCATGGTCGGCCGTGTGGCAAAGACGCGCATGCACGATCCTCTTCGCTACGTCCGCGACCTTCCCGACTGGCGAGCGCTTCGTCTCTGGTATCGTCGGCTCAGACATGACCGGCGTGACCACGCCGTGCTCGCCGCCGTCGCGGACGAACTTGAGAGAGGCGGAGTTTCGCTCATCGACTCGACGACCCACATCCCGGAGCATCTCGCCGACGAGGGTGTGCTCGGCACGCGCTCGCCGACCTCGGCCCAGCAGCAGGACATCAACCTGGGATGGCCGCTCCTTCGAAACATCGCAGCCATGGATGTCGGACAGGCGATGGCCATTCGCGGGGGCGACGTGATCGCGGTGGAGGCGGTTGAAGGTACGGATGAAATGATTCGCCGCGCCGGCAGCTTGTGCCCTGCGCGCGGCTGGTGCCTTCTGAAGACCGCTGCGGACGACCACGACCGCCGGGCAGACGTCCCGACCATCGGAGTCGAATCGGTTCAGACGCTTTCGGACGCCGGGTGCGGGTGTATTGCCGTGGGCGCCGGTCGGGTGATACTGCTCGATCGACCCGCCGTCATTGAGGCGTGCGACCGGGCGGGCATGGCCATCGTTGGCATCGGCGATGGTCCATCGGCGTGACCGAACCCTCTGAACTGCCCCCGTTGGCGTCACGAGCGGGTGAGAAGGTCAGACATGCTCTGGACACATTTGACATCGACGTCACAGGGCTTCGGTGCGCCGACCTCGGCTGTCATGTCGGCGGGTTCACCGACTGCCTGCTCCGACGCGGGGCGGCATCCGTCATCGCGGTGGATACGGGCTACGGCGTGCTGGCGTGGCGACTGCGGCAGGATGACCGAGTGGAAGTCCGCGAACGAACCAATGCGATGCATGCTGAACCGCCCGAAGGCGGTGTGGATCTGGTGACGATCGACCTCGGGTGGACACCGCAGCGACACGCACTTCCCGCGGCCAGAAAGTGGCTTGCCGACGGAGGGCGAATCGTCTCGCTGGTCAAACCCCACTACGAGCTCGACGCCACCGAACGACGAGCCCATCTCGAGCAAGGCCGGCTCTCTGACGAAGTCGCGGAGACGATGCTGCACGCGGTTCTGGCGTCGCTTGAGCCGCTGGGCCTTCGGTCGCTCGGCACCACCGTTTCCCCAATCAGGGGCGGCAAAAGTGGCCGGCGCGGCGCCTCAGGAAATCGGGAGTTTCTCCTCTTCGCAGAAGCCTGCTGAAGCGCCGCGGGCGTGCTGCCGGAAGGCGATTTCCAATACAATGCGGGGACATGGATTTCAGGGCTGGCCCACCGGGCCCCCTCCGCGAGGACACACGTGCATGACTGACACCGACCGCCCCGATGAGGCAGGCGAAGAGCGCAGCGAGCCGACGAACATCGGCAATGTGATCGAGCAACGCGTCGATCAGGAACTGCACGACAGTTACCTGACCTATGCGATGAGTACGATCACGGACCGCGCGCTTCCCGATGTCCGGGATGGCTTGAAGCCTTCGCAGCGCCGCATCCTCGTGGCCATGAACGACCTGAATCTTTCCCCGGGCCGCAAACACCGAAAGTGCGCCAAGATCTCGGGCGACACATCGGGCAACTACCACCCCCATGGCGAATCGGTCATCTATCCGACACTCGTGAACATGGGCCAAGACTGGAAGATGCGCGTCCCCCTCGTGGACAAGCAGGGCAACTTTGGTTCGATCGACGGCGATCCTCCGGCCGCCATGCGGTACACAGAAGCCAGACTGACCAATGCCGCGGCAGAGCTGCTGTCTGACATCAAACTCGACACCGTCGACTTCATCGCCAACTACGACGAGACTCGCAGCGAGCCAACCGTGCTTCCGGCACGCTTTCCGAACCTCCTGGTCAACGGGTCCAGCGGCATTGCCGTGGGCATGTCCTGCTCGATGCCGCCCCACAACGTCAATGAGATCTGTGACGGCATCGTCGCGGTCATTGACGATCCCTCCATCGACCTTCAGGGACTGATGTCGATCATTCCCGGACCGGACTTCCCGACGGGGGGGACAATCGTCGGCAGGCGTGGCATCGCTGAGGCCTACGCGACTGGGCGGGGCCGCGTCATCGTTCGCGGAAGCATCCACCACGAGCAGATCAATGGGCGGGACTGCCTGGTCATTGACGAGATCCCCTATCAGGTCGTCCAAAACAACCTGATCGACAAAATGGTCGATGCCGCCAAGTCCGACCGCATCCAGGGCATCGCTGACATCAAGAACTTTTCGGGCAAGAAGCATCGCACGCGAATCGTGGTGCAGCTCAAGCGGGGTGCCGATCCGGATGTCGTCGAGCGGCAGATTCACCAGTTCACACCACTGCAGAGCACTGTCTCGATCATCAACATCGCACTGGACCGAGGTCGACCGCGGACGATGGGCATCCGGCAGCTCATCGACTGCTTCATCGAACACCGCCGAGACGTGGTACGCCGACGCACGGAACACCTCCTGCGTGAAGCCAAGAAGCAGGCTCATCGGCTGGAGGGCCTCATTCTCGCGGTCTGCGACATCGACGAGGTCATCGCCCTCATTCGGTCCTGCCAGACCCGCGAGGAAGCGATCGCCAAACTCGTCGAGCGGCGGTTCAGGATTGCGCCGGACCATCCCTACGCCGCGAAGATCCCGTCGATGTTGCTGGACCAGTGTGGCGGCGACGACGGTACGGCGCTCTCTCGGGTTCAGGCCGAGGCCATCGGGGCCATGCGGCTCATTCAGCTGACCGGGCTCGAGATTGAGAAACTCGTGGCCGACTACTCGGCGCTCGTGGACAAGATCGAAGAGTACGAGCGCATCCTCTCTGATCCGCAGCGGATTCTCGACATCATCCGAGATGACTGCGTCGAAATCCGTGCCGCGTACGGCACCGAGCGGTCCACCCGCATCGAAGACAGTGAGGTTGACGACTACAACATCGGCGACCTCATCCCCGAGCACCATGTGGTGGTGACGGTCACGCATCGGGGCTACATCAAGCGGCTCCCAACCGACACGTACAGGGAGCAAGGGCGAGGCGGACGCGGCGTCAAGAGCGGACAACTGGCGGAGGATGACTTTACAGAACTCCTCTTCACCGCAAACTCGCATGCAGACCTTTTGTGCTTTACCAACCTCGGCCGTGTGTTCAAACTCAAAGTGTGGCAGATTCCGGAGGGGTCGCGTACCGGCAAGGGACGCGCCATCGTCAACTTGCTTCGCCTCCGTGAAGGCGAGCAGGTTGTGGCGTGCCTCCCCATCGACGACTTCGAGAAGGGAGAGAATTTCCTTCTGTTCGCCACGAAACTGGGCAAGGTGAAGCGAACCGCACTGCGTGACTACCGCAACGTCAATGTCTCCGGAATCAATGCAGTCAATCTCCGCGATGGCGACGACTTGATCGGCGTGGTCCACACCAATGGCGAGAATCACATCCTTCTGGCAACCTCTGGAGGCATGTCGATCCGCTTCTCGGAGTCCGATGCTCGGGTGATGGGGCGAACCGCCGCGGGCGTCAAGGGCATCGAACTGGCCACCGGCGACGAAGTGGTCGGCCTTGTTCGTGTCGACAACGATGCCGACCTCCTGACCGTCACGACCAACGGCTACGGAAAGCGGACAGCCATGGCGGAGTACCTCGTCCACTCCGAAGACGGGTCCACGCGCACGCAAAACCGCGGCGGCAAAGGCCGTCGCGACATCCGAACCGCCGGCCGGAACGGCCCCGTCGTCACCATTCGAAACGTCCATGACAGCGATGGAATGGTCCTTGCGAGCGAGAGCGGCATGCTGGTCCGTATTCCCGCCGACTCCATCAGCAGGGTCGGACGGAACACACAGGGCGTGCGACTGGTCAACCTGAAGGCCGGCGACCGCCTGATCGCCGCCGCGAAAATCGAAGACGATGAAGACGGCGATTCCTGATACGGCACTCCTCGCCGGCCTGTACCATCGAGCCAGTCCCGCAGGAGCCACACGGCATGCCCCTCAAGTCCTGGTCTGACACCATCATGATCGCCGAACTCTCGGACGAGCCCATGTTCTCGGAAGACATGGACGCCCTCGTCGATCGCATCGACGAGATTCGCCATGACAGCGATGATGGTGTCTCTCATGTCATCATCGAGTTCTCGAACGTCACGAGCGTGAACTCGTCGAATCTGGGCAGCCTTCTGAGGCTCCGGAAGCTCCTCGACTCGTGCGACAGGCGTCTGCTGATCTGTGGCGTCAGCGACACCATCTGGTCGGCCATGATCGCAACGGGACTCGACCGCATCTTCTCCTTCGCCTCCGATGTCACGACGGCCTTGGCCGAGATTCAACTCGGCATCGGTCCCGGAAGCGGCGTCGAAGCGTCCGAGGGCTGACCCGTGCTGCGGCTGCGTCGCGCCGATCCGGACATGCGCATCGAACTGATGCCGCTCATCGACGTCATCTTTCTCATCCTGACCTTCTTCGTCTACGCCATGGTTCTGATGGTGCGGGTGGACATGGTCCCCGTACCGCTTGAGTCCTACGGCTCTGGGGAATCCACCGAACCAGATCCGGCCGTTGCCATCACCCTCAAACTCGACGGCTCGGTGTGGGTCGGCCAAGCGCAAACCGGGATCGACGGCATGCTCACGGGGGTCGAAGAGGCCAGGAGACGTGAACCCGATACCGTGATCTACCTCGCACTTGAGGCTGGCGACGGCACCATCGACCGAGGGCCGCTGCTGACCGCCGTCTGGGACCAACTCCACACGGCGGGGATCGACATCAAACTCGTGGGCCAGCCGGACGGCGGCGGCGTCCGATGAACCACGAGCGCGCCCGACTGGCCGTGTCGCTCGTTGCGTCGGTTGCCATCAACGCGCTGGTCATCATCCCGTTGCTCACCGCAGACCTTGGCGCGGCCCATGCCGTGCCAGAGCATGGGGCGGCTGTCCACGTGCCAGATTTTCAGGACCAGCCCGACCCGGATGCCGTCACTCTGGGGAGAGACGATTCCGATGCATCGACGCTCACGTGGATCGGATACGAGCAGTACCAGGAGCACATGGCGCGTCTGGCCGAAGTCGACCAGGCCCAATTCACGGTCGGCGGCGGGGCAACCGGGGGTGGGGGCGCACCCAACCCGCCCACGCCCGAACCCTCCGCGCCTGCGCCGTCCCAGCAGCAATCAACCCAAGCGGCCCAGGCGGAGCCGCAGCCCGAACCGCCACCTGCGCAGCCTCCCCTCCCCGCCGCCCCCTCGCCGGAGATGCCCAAGGTGGCGGACACAGACCGGGATGGCAGCGAGCCCGAGGCCTCACAGCCGAAGGAGGCCCCGCGAACTCCGGACGAGCCAGATCGGCCGCCATCGATCCCCGCTCAAGCAACTCCCGCCGCGCCGCCGCTGACGCGGGGCGACAACACTCCACCCGGGCCGCCTGAAGCGACTCCGGGCGTCT
>CAZSSV010000073.1:0-10317 GCA_964609425.1 uncultured Isosphaeraceae bacterium
CCGCCGTATCGTTCTCCGATGAGCCCTTCACGGCCGCATCTGGGCCGGACGTGTCCGGCTTCGATTCGGCGTCCGCCTTGGCCTCGGCAGTCTTCTTGCGGGCCTTCTGGTCAGCCGCTTTTTCCGCAGCCTCCGCCTTGGTAGACGCGGCCCCTCCCTTGATGATGAACCCCGCACCAACACCAATCAGCCGCTCAAGTTGGAGTTTGCCGCATGCTGGGCACTTGCGCTTGACCGGCGCAGTCATTGACTGCACGCGTTCAAAGGCGTGCTCGCAGGCCTTGCAACGGTACTCGTAGGTCGGCATGGATGTCAGGGCGCCACAGCCACCTTGGCGGCGCGAAGCACGTGTTGGTCGGTCTCGAACCCGGGCTGCATCACCATGGTGATGTGGCCGGACTCGATGTCCTCGGCAGGCTGCTGCAGCATGGCCTCGTGCCGCTGTGGATCGAACTCATCGCCAAGATGCGGTTCGATGCGGTGCACGCCCAGGTCCGCGAGCACCTTCATGAACTCAGCACGGGCAAGACTGACTCCGTCAGCAAACTGTTCTGCGGACATGGATTCCACGTCCTGCTCCAGCGCAAGATCGAGTTGGTCCGACACGGTCAGGAGTGATCGCAAGGCACCAGCGACCGCAGCTCGGCTCACTCGCACCTCGTTTTCATTGGCTCGCCGCTGGTTGTTGGAGAGTTCAGCCAGGGCTCGCAGCCGGTCCGACTTGGAGGTTTCGAGTTCGCTGGCGTACCAATCGAGCACAGCCCGAAGGTCGCCATCGGCCTCATCGGTGATCTGGCCGATCAGCGCGTCATCCACAGCAACTTCTGTGACTTCATCCGGAGTGTCTTCCACGTCGCTTGCTGGTTCGACAGGCATTTCGTCGGTATTCATGGTGCACCTTGCCGAGGGGCTCAATGGCCCCGCACGGCCTCCTTGATTCGCGTCCAGAAACCGGGAGGATCTGCATCGACGGCGACATCCTCCGTCTCGGCATACTGCTTGAGAAGATCACGCTGGCCGTCGGTGAGGTGCCTCGGAACCACGAGGTGCAGGACCGCGACAAGATCGCCTGGACGGCCTCCTCGAAGGTCCGGCATGCCTCGGCCCTGGGCTCGAAAGAGCTCACCATTCTGCGTCCCGGCCGGTACATGAATGATGTGAGGCTCGGGGGCGTCGAGCGTCGGCACCTCGACTTCAGCACCCATCGCCAGTTGCGTGAAGTTCACTGGCACCAGAACCATGAGGTCGTTGCCTTCACGCTCGAAGCGGTCATGCTGGTCAATGCGGACCGCCACATGAAGATCGCCACGTGGACCCGTCCCTGAAGGATCGACGTCCGGCGTTGGCGGCTCTCCCTCACCCTGCAGCCGCACAGCCTGACCATGGTGAATCCCTGCCGGAATCCGAACGCTCAGGTTGCGTTCCACGCTGCGGCGACCCTGCCCGTCACATGAGCGGCACGGGTCAGATACGACCCGTCCCTTTCCCCGGCACGCCGGACACGCCGTCACCATGCGAAACATGCCGCCGAGGCCGGCCTGGGCGACCTGGCCGTTTCCTCCGCAGGTGGTGCACGGTTCGGGGGCACTGCCCGGGGCCGACCCGTCGCCCCCGCATGAATCACACACATCGAGCCGAGTGAACGTGATGTCTTTTTCATCCCCGTGGAACGCCTCTTCGAGCGTGATGTTGAGTTGGTACTCCAGGTCGTACCCACGGGAGGAGCGACGACGGCCACCGCGCCCCCCCATGCCCTCAAAGATGTCGCTGAACATCGAGAAGATGTCGTCCGGGTTCATGGTGCGGAAGTCGTGCCCCGGTCGCTGCCGCAACCCCTCATGCCCGTACCGGTCATACATACGGCGACGCTCGGCGTCGCCCAGAATCTCATACGCCTCGGCGGCTTCCTTGAACCGGGCTTCGGCTTCCGGATCGTCCGGGTTCCGGTCTGGGTGGTACTTCATCGCCAACCGCCGGTACGACCGCTTGACCTCGTCCCCGGACGCGTCGCGGGCGACGCTGAGGACTTCGTAATAGCAGCGTGTCGTGGACATATCTGGGCTCCCTTTCATCCCAGGCTCCCCGCCGCCTTACGACGAGGGGGAGCCTGTGGGGGAGAAAGGAGGTTTGTCAGACGATGGCGCCATCGACCGGGTCGGCGTCTTCGGCCAGATCGGTCAGCGCGACATCGGTCGTCAGCATGAGTCCCGCCACAGAGGCGGCGTTTCTGAGCGCCGTACGAACGACGAAGGCGGGGTCGATGATTCCGGCCTTGACCAGGTCACCGTAATCGCCCGTTCCGGCGTCAAAGCCGAAGCCGTCCTTGCCTTCCTTGACCTTCTCGACGACGACGTCGCCGTCGATTCCGGTGTTGTCGGCGATGCATCGACATGGCGCCTCAAGCGCAACTGCCACGATGTCGAAGCCGTACTTCTCATCACCCTTGGCCTTACTGCGGCCTGTCTTGATCGCGTCCATCGAGCGGAGATAGGCGACACCGCCACCAGGGACATATCCCTCCTTGGCAGCGGATCGGGTCGCATTGAGGGCGTCATCGACGCGATCCTTGCGTTCCTTCATCTCCATTTCGGTAGCGCCACCGACCGACAGCACGGCAACCCCACCGGTCAACTTGGCCAGACGCTCCTGCAGTTTCTCGCGGTCGTAGTCGCTCGTCGAACTCTCGATCTGCGTGCGAATCTGCTTGGCACGCAGATCGACGTCGGACTTCTTGCCGGCGCCCTTGATCATCGTTGTGGCGTCCTTGGTCACGACGATCCGCTTGACCTTGCCAAGTTCGCCGACCTGAACGTCTTCGAGGTTCCTGCCGAGATCCTCAGCGAAGAATGTCCCGCCGGTCAGCGCGGCAATGTCACCGAGCATGGCCTTGCGACGTTCGCCGAATCCGGGAGCCTTGACCGCGCAGATCTGCAGGACGCCTCGAAGGCGATTGACGACCAAGGCAGCCAACGCCTCATTCTCCACATCCTCGGCAATGATCAGGAGTGGCTTTCCGCTCCCCGCCACCGTGTTGAGGAGGGGCAGGAGATCCGGAAGATTGGAGATCTTCTTCTCGTAGATCAGAACATACGCATCTTCGAGCACGCACTCGGCCGCCTTGGGGTCGGTCATGAAGTACGGGCTGAGATATCCCTTGTCGAAGGCCATACCTTCGACGTAGTCGAGCGACGTGTGGGCCGTCTTACCTTCTTCGACTTCGACGACTCCGTCATGCCCGACCTTGCCGATCGCCTCGGCGATCAAGCCGCCGATCTCCGTGTCGTGATTGGCGGATACCGTCGCGATCTTGCGAAGGTCGTCCTTGCCACGGCAGTCGCGGGCGGACGCTTCGACGGCGTCACATGCGACCGCAGCGGCCTTGTTGATACCTCGCTGAATGGCCACTGCGTTTCCACCTGCGGTGACGTGCCGCAGCCCGTTTCGATAGATCGCCTCAGCGATCACCGTTGCGGTGGTGGTACCGTCGCCCGCCAGGTCGGCGGTCTTCTTGGCGACCTGGTGGACCATCTGGGCGCCCATGTTCTGAAATGGACCTTCCAGTTCGATCTCTTTCGAGACCGAGACGCCGTCCTTGGTGACCGAAGGGCCACCGAACGACTTCTGCACGACCACATTGCGGCCACTCGGCCCCATCGTGGACGACACAGCTCGCGCGAGCTGACTCACGCCTTCGAGGAACTCGTCACGAGCCTCGGTGTCGAACTTCATCTGCTTTACGGACATGGCTGTATCTCCAATCGCCGACGCAAGAGTCGACTCACTCGATGATTCCGAGCAACTCGCTCTCACGCACGATGAGGTGCTTGACGTTCTTGATCTCGATCTCGGTGCCGGCGTACTTGCCGTACACGACGGTGTCGCCCTTGGCGACCGTGGGCTTGATGCGCTCGCCGTTGTCGAGCCGCTTGCCGGGGCCACACGCTACGACCTTGCCCTGCATCGGCTTTTCTTTGGCCGACTCGGGGAGATAGATGCCCGACTCGGTACGGCTCTCGGCCTCGAGGGGACGGATGATCACTCGATCTTCCAGTGGTTTGACTGCCATCGCTTCGTTCCTCCATGCGGCCGACGGCCGCGGGTCGTTGTCGTTGAGCCGCCATGTGGCGGCGGGTCCGTGGTCGTTCGATCAGAATCCCATTCCGGGCATGCCGCCCATGCCACCCATGCCAGGCATGCCGCCCATACCGCCCATGCCGCCCATGCCGCCCATGGCATCCATACCCGGGTCGCCACCAGCAGCAGCCTCTTCCTTGGCGGGAATGTCGGTCACGATGCAGTCGCAGGTCAACAGCAGGCCCGCGACGGACGCGGCGTTCTGCAGCGCGGTCCGATCGACCTTGGCCGGCGTGATCACACCGTCGTCGAGCAAACACCCGTAGGTGCCAGTCAGGGCGTTGTAGCCGAACGAGCCCTCGCCGTCCGAGACACGCGCGACCACCACCGTTCCCTTGGCTCCGGCATTGTCCGCGATGGTCCGCAGTGGCACTGCCAGCGCGTCCTCAACCATGTCAACGCCGTACTTCTCGTCACCCCGCATCCGCTTACGGGTGGCCGTAAGGGTCGCAGCGGCACGAATGAAACTGACGCCGCCTCCTGGAACGACACCCTCTTCAACAGCAGCACGCGTGGAGTGCAGTGCGTCTTCGACGCGGGCCTTTCGTTCCTTGAGCTCGGCCTCGCTTCCAGCCCCGACGTTGATCTGAGCAACGCCACCACCGAGTTTCGCCAGACGCTCCTGGAGCTTCTCGCGGTCGTAGTCGCTGTCGCTGGCATCGATCTCGCGGCGAATCTGGTCCACACGGCCGTGAATGTCGGCTGTGGACCCGGCACCTTCGACGATCGTCGTCGTACTGCCGTCGATGACCACCTTCTTGGCGCGGCCGAGCTGGGTGAGTGAGACCTTCTCGAGATCGACCGCCAGGTCCTTCATGACAGCCTCGCCTCCGGTCAGCACGGCAAGGTCGCCGAGCATGGCCTTGCGACGATCGCCGTAGCCGGGTGCCTTGACGGCGCACACTTGTGCAACGCCGCGAAGCTTGTTGATGACCAGCGTGGAGAGCGCCTCCCCAGTGATGTCTTCGGCGATGATGAGCAGCGGCTTCTTCGCTTCCACTGCCTTCTCAAGCAGGGGGACAATCTTCTGCACACTGTCGATCTTGTCTTCGTGAATCAGAATGAGCGGCTTGCTCAGTTCGACCACCATCTTCTCAGCATCTGTGACAAAGTTCGGGCTCAGGTAACCCCGATCAAACTGCATGCCTTCGACCACGTCAACTTCGGTCTCGAGGCCCTTGCCCTCTTCAACCGTGATCACGCCATCTTTGCCGACCTTCGAAAAGGCCTCTGCCATGATGCGACCAATCTCCACGTCATTGTTCGCGGAGATCGTGGCCACGGCCTTGATGTTGTTCTCGACTGGACGGGCCATGTCCGCAATCTCATCCACGACCGTGTCAACCGCGGCCTTCATGCCCCTCATGAGTGCGTTTGCATCGACACCGGCTGCAATGTGGCGAAGCCCGCTGCGGAACAATGCTTCACCAAGCACCGTCGCGGTCGTCGTGCCGTCTCCTGCCACATCACTGGTCTTGCTTGCGGCTTCCCGTACGAGGCGGGCACCCATGTTCTCGACCTTGTCACGGAGTTCGATTTCTTCAGCCACGGTGACGCCGTCCTTCGTGACGGTGGGCCCACCCCATGACTTGTCGATGACCGCGTTTCGGCCACGAGGGCCGAGTGTGGACTTGACGGCTGCGGCGAGTTTCTCGACGCCGCTCAGCAGTGCCTTGCGAGCGTCAGTATCAAAGGCCAGTTCCTTGGCGGCCATGGGTGGTACTCCTGGTTGGGGGACGTCCTTCTCTCCGCCCTCCCCACATCCGAGCGGATGCGAGCGCGGGCGATTCGGAGTACCCGCAACTGGCGCGCCAAAATGGAGGCTCCCGCCAGCAATGCACGCAACTTGGGCCCCCTCCGGGCCTCAGGACTCCTGACAGGGCGTTTCTGCTCGGCCCCCGGGGCCTGCCAGGTTGGCAGCGGCCTCGCAGGAAGGCCCCACCAACTCGGTCAGTCTCAGGGGCGGCCGGCTCAGGGCTGTCCGGACCCACCAGGCATTGGCCACGAGGTAACACTGCCCGACGGTCACAAACAACAGGGCCGTGAGTCCAATCGTCACCGGAATCACACCGTAGACGCTGTCTGGGTCCCCGAAGGCCGCCATGGCCACCATGGCCAACCAGCCGACGATCGCCAGCCCGAGCGCCGCCAACTGTGCCGGTATGCGCTGCCGGCGTACCGCCCCACTGCGAAACTGCCGAGACCGACGACCGAGTTCAACCAGAACACCTCGAACACCCAGCAGCGACACGCCCAAACCAGGGAGCGGGAGCGCTGGCCCGGCCACAGCCAGAGGCCCGCCCTCAAGCGGCTGCCGCCAGACCGCCGCGCACACCATGCCCGCCACCGAAAGCAGCAGTCCCACCAGATACAGCGTCGCGGACCGTCGGCCCGATGGCGGCCCGGTTGAATCGCGAGCCGGCTTCAGGCTCCACCACCCTGCCAGACCGATCAGTCCGGTGGCCGCAAGGGCAGGCCACCAGGGCCAGATGGACCAGCCGGCTGGCACCCTGCCCATCAACGCTGCAGGGTCGCGAACGCCCATGCCCAGTGACGTGATCGCCACGATGGCCAGCGACACAAAGGCGAGCAACAGACCGCGGCCTACGGCCGGGGCATCGGCAATGGGCGGCAGCCTGTGGGCGTCCGGATCGATCGATCCTGCGATCGAAAACGGCGTTGGAAGTCCACACTCCGGGCAGCGTCCATCGGCTGGCGAACCCTTGAGTTGATACCCGCACTTCAGACAGTCCAGTGAGGCGACCACCGTCCGGCCGGCAAGCGGTACAGGACCATCCACACCCACCAATCGATCAGGAATCTGCTGCACGCGACCTCCACACGGGGCGGCCCGGTCCACAGGGCTATACTCGGCCGCCCCATGCAGACCGACGCCCTCAACCGGTTGCGAGAGAATATCACCTCCGTTTTCCTCGGAAACGGAGTCGCGGTGGACCGCGTGCTCGCATGCCTGCTGGCCAGAGGGCACCTGCTGATCGAGGATGTGCCGGGCGTTGGCAAGACGGTCCTGGCTCGAGCACTCGCCAGGAGCATCGGAGGCACGATTGCTCGCATCCAGTGCACACCCGACCTGCTTCCAAGCGACGTCACGGGTATCACCGTGTACGAGCGGGCCACCAGCGCGTTCCGCTTTCAGCCTGGACCGGTCTTTCACAACCTCGTGATTGCCGACGAAATCAACCGGGCGACACCGCGGACTCAGTCTGCCCTGCTCGAGGCAATGGCAGAGAGCACGGTGACGGTCGACGGTGAGACTCACCCCCTGCCCGACCCCTTCATGGTGGTGGCCACACAGAACCCCTACGAGTTTGAGGGCACCTACTTTCTGCCTGAAAACCAACTGGACCGTTTCCTGATTCGAGTCAACCTGGGCTACCCGGCCCCGCCCGACGAAGCACGTGTCATCGAGCGGCAACCCGCCCGCACCGATCTGAGATCGCTTGAGCCGGTCGCCACGATTGAGGACATCATCGCGCTCCAGGATGCAACCGACGCCATCACGCTCGACCCGTCATTGATTGACTACATCATCGCGCTGGCGACAGCGACACGCACGCACGACGACGTTCAGATTGGCGTCAGCCCGAGAGGCTCCCTGGCACTTGCCCAAGCGGCCAAGGCGACCGCGCTGCTTGAGGATCGTTCCTATTGCATTCCCGAGGACATCGTGACGAACGCAGTTCCCGTGTGCGCCCACCGTGTCATCAGCCGATCAACCATGCACGAGGGGGACACGCTCACAGCCCGCCGGCTGATGCAGCAGGTGCTGGAGACCGTGCCGAGCCCCGCTTGACCAGGCCCGCTCAGCTGACCGCAGCGTCGCGAAGAACCGCAATATCCGGGATGTTGCGGTACAGCCCGTCGTAATCCAGCCCGTAGCCCACCACGAAGGTCTCCGGGATGTCGAAGCCGACATAGTGACAGTCGATCTCGACTGCCCGAGCAGTGTCCTTGCGAAGGAGTACGCAGAACCGGATATCGGCGGCGCCCGCATCACGCATCATGGACGCCAGGTGCCCAAGCGTCCGGCCCGAGTCGAGAATGTCGTCGACGATGAGCACCGTCGAACCCTTGACACCGGGCGGGAGCGGCGACTGGTCGATGATGCCTTGGCTGGTCGTGGCCGTCCCCGGATAGGACGAGATGGTGACCGGCTGAATCCTGAACGCCAGCGGCAATTGCCTCACGAGATCGGCCGTGAAAAACAGGCTTCCAGTCATCACCGGAACGACGAGCAAGTTCCCCGCGTCGGCAGTACCGCCCAGGTCGGCCACGAGCTGTGTTCCCAGTTGCTCGACACGCTCGGCGATGCAGTCCCGGTCGATCAGAATCCTGTCGATGTCGCCTTGCATGGCTCAGAATGGTATCGGTCGGCCGGGGGGCTGCATCTTGTGGTCGCCGGCTTGACCTAAGTGCCTTTATTGCAACATGTTAGATACCAACATTTGATCCAATTCGCCGATTTTGCTATCGTGGACCAGCTATGGCAACCACGCGAAAAACAAAGAACACGCGGTCCGGGAGTTCCAAGCAGACAGCCGCCAGGAAGGGCCGAGCGGCCAAGCCAGCGGCAAGCATTCGAACCTTTCCTGCAGCGGTCAAGGCCCTCCTCGAGCGGCCCAATGTCGAGCGACTCCGGCCTGCCCGCATCGGCCCGGACGCCTTCAAACTGGCGCGGATGGAAAAACTGCTGGATGCGTTGGGCAACCCGCACCAGGACCTCCACGCCGTGCATGTTGCGGGCACGATCGGAAAGGGTTCCACGGTCTCCATGTTGCAGTCCATGCTGCGGGGTTGTGGATGGACAACCGGCACCTACACGTCACCGCACCTGGTGGACATTCGCGAGCGTATCTGCATCAACGGCGAACCCATCAGCACGTCGGCGTTCGCCGAACGCACACGCGAGGTCGCTGAAGCCGCCGAATCCGTCGCGCCCGATGCCTCCTTCTTCGAGCTCATGACGGCGATGGCCATGCGGCACTTTGTGGAAGAAGCCACAGACTTAGCAGTCATCGAGACCGGGCTGGGCGGCCGGCTGGACGCCACCAATCTCGTGACACCGGCGGTATCACTCATCACCAGGATTGATCTGGATCATCAGCACCTGCTGGGCAATACAGTGGCCGAGATTGCCCGCGAGAAGGCTGGCATCTTCAAGCCCGGCGTACCCGCGCTCTCCGTCTCGCAAATGCCGGAAGCGGAAGCTGTACTGCGAACAGCCGCCGAGGAAGTCGGAACCAGTCTTCGTGTGATCGGCAAGGACGTCGAATTCAGCAGCCGGTTTTGCGTCACCGATGACCTGGGCGCACACATGCGGGTGTGTCTGCTCGGTGACCGAAACCACTACATGCACCTTCCGGTGCCCCTACCAGGGTCACACCAGGCGGACAACTGCGCATTGGCGCTCGCCGCGCTCGACATGCTCGGCCGGGGCGCAGAGGAGTTTGAAGAGTCAACCATTTTCCGAGGGCTCGCCGGAACCAGGAATCCCGGCCGCATGGACATGATCTGGACGCGGCCTCGAATTCTGGTCGACGGTGCGCACAACCCGGCCTCGATGCAGGCGCTGATGCGCGGGATTGGATCGCATGTCCAGTTCGACTCGATGATTTGCATCTTCGGATGCAACGCGGACAAGGACGTGGACGCCAACCTGGAGATGCTGGCCCTGGGTGGAGACAAGATCATCTTCACCAAGGCTTCGGACCAGCCAAGAGCCTGCGAGCCGACTGAACTCGCCAAGCGCTTTGAGAAACTCAAGGGACGCAGTTGTCAGACCGCTGAGTCGGTGCGGGAAGCGATCGAGATTGCGTCTCAGGCCACAGGGCGAGACGACCTGATCTGTGTCACCGGCAGCTTCTATCTCGTCGGTGAGACCATGGCCCTCTTTGAGAAGCTCAAGGCCGACAGAGCCCGCTGAATTCGCCCCTCTTCAGGGGCACATATCATCCCCCGACACATGGGCGACTCACCGAGTAACCAGACCGCATCGTCGACCTCCGAGGACTCGACGGCCCACCGCTACTCGGCGGACATGGCCAACACCATCGAGCGGCGGTGGCAGGCGCAGTGGCAAGAACGCCAGGCCTTCCGGGCCTTCAATCCGGGCGAACCTGGTTTCGACCCCGAGGCCCCTCGTTTCTACTGTCTGGATATGTT
>CAZSSV010000074.1:0-10248 GCA_964609425.1 uncultured Isosphaeraceae bacterium
TGCCCGGCGGGCGAGCATCACAGCATCGACCGGTTTGTGCATCAACGGAGGGTATCAGCCAACCCGAAAGGGGGAAGTCCCACAGGCTCAGGGAGCCGGCGCGGCCCCTGCCCGGCTCCGGCGGCGCGCACGCTCGAAGAGCACTTCAATAGGACCGCCATCGAGCAGCAGGATGTCGGGGGCGTTCACCAGATCTGTCAGCCCATAGACGAGCATCATGCCTCTGTGGTGGTCGATGACATAGACCACTTCAGCCTCGCCCGACACGCGCTGATCTCGCGATCCTGCGGTCAAGAGGGTGAATCCTCCGTTGCTGGCGGTCATGCCCGCCAGCGCAGCGGAATGCGACATGGAGCCGGGCCGACTCGCCCAGGTGAGCGCGACCGCGGTCACCGCGACCCACATGGCCAGCGTCGCGATGCTTCGTGCCGGCACGTCAGCGTCCCTTCCGCGCGGTGTCGAGGTCGGCGCTGAGGCTGCGGCGGCCCAGTGGAGCCAACATGCGGGCAGCACGGTCCCATGTGACCGCGATCAACTCCTCCGATCGCGTGTCCAGCATCCAGACAACCGCTTCGCCCTCCCGACCCGACAGCCCTGAAACCGCGATGTACTCACTTCGGTCGTCCAGGACGCCGATCGCAGGGTTGGGGGTGGTGACGGCCATGCCGAGTACCACCGCGGCCAGGACGCCAAGCGGAAGTGCTGGCCCTCGCATCCACGGTGGTCTGGTGTCGGCTTCACGCACTCCTGAACTCCCGGCCGGCTCCACCATCAGTCCTGGTGGCCACGCTTGGATGGCATCAGGCTGACGCCCAGGACCGCGATCGTCATCAAGACCGCGACCGCCATGCCGAACAGTGGGGCGGACCCACCTCCGGGGACGCCCGGCTCGACGTAGATGTCCTCCGTCACGCGCGTGAGCAGGTCCGGCTCGTCCGCCAGACCGAGGGCGGTGATGGCCGCAACCGTCGAAACACTCGCCAGCCGGATGATGCGTCGCATCCCGGGAGGATAGCAGGACGCGGGGCTCACCCGCCGGACGTTCGCAGCGCCGCCGACGACCCGGCTCCGAGCGCCTCGAAGATGCGTCTGGTCGCGTCGGATCGATTGAGCGTGTAGAAGTGCAGGCCGGCCACACCTTGATCCAGAAGGTCATTGCACTGCTCGACGGCCCACTGAATGCCCACCTGTTCGATGGATGCCGGGTCATCCTGATGCCGCTGGAGCCGCTTCTGGAGCCTGGCCGGAAACGTCGTGCCACCGGCCAATTCGGCCATCCGCCGCATGGTGGTCAGGCTCGTGATCGGCATCAGGCCCGCGATGATGGGGCACGTGATGCCCGCCAGGGCACATCGGTCTCTCCAATCGAAGAAGTGACTGTTGTCGGTGAACAACTGTGTCGTGATCCACGCGGCGCCCTCATCGACCTTGTGTCGCAGGTGCTCCATATGCACGAGTTGATTCGGCGTGTCCGGATGCCCCTCGGGAAAGCCGGCGACCCCAATTCCAAACCCGCGTGAATCGGGATGATTTCCCTGTTGATTGAACTGCTGAATGTGCCGAACAAGGTCGGCAGCGTGCGGAAACACCTCGGCTTCGAGCGGCCCGACGCCCTGGGGGATATCACCGCGAAGTGCGAGGATATTGCTGATGCCGTGGCGTGCATACCGCTCAAGAATGGCGTCGATGTCAATCTTGTCGTGGCATACACAAGTCAGATGGGGCACCGGATCGAGGCGGCCCTGATCACGCAGACTGACGACCAGGTCGTGTGTTCTGGCTCGTGTCGATCCGCCTGCACCGTAGGTCACGGACACATACGACGGCTCGAGTTCCGCGAAGGCGGCCAGGCGATGCTCAAGCGCCGCCGCCGCCGAATCATTGGCGGGCGGAAAGAATTCAAAGCTGACGGTTCTGCCGTCCCGGGCCATGATGTCGGCCATGTGCATGTGGCGATGGTAGTGCACCTCAAAGGCGGCCTCCCGCACCCTCATCGGGGGCATCGCTCTACCATGCCAGTTGTGTCGTCTTCCGCAGACATCCCTCGACCGACCGTCAAGCGGCTGAGTCTGTACTTGCGAACACTGGACACGGCCTCTGCTGATGGTCGCGCTACCATCAGTTCTTCTGCCATCGCACGGGCGTTCGGCTTTACGGACGCTCAGGTCCGCCGTGACCTGGCGTGTCTCGGGCAGACGGGCCGGCCCGGCGTCGGATACCAGCCCACCAGCCTGGCGGCGCGGATTCGCAAGGCGCTCTCGCTCGATCGGACGTGGAGTCTCGCCATCGTGGGCGCCGGCAAGATCGGGGCAGCGCTCATGGGCTACCCGCGTTTCGCGGGAGGCGGCTTTCGAGTCGCAGCCGCCTTCGATGCCGACTCAACCCTCATCGGGCAGCAGATTGCGGGCACCACCATCCAACCATTGTCGCGGTTGGAAGCGGTGATTTCGGAGGGACAGGTCGACCTGGCCGTTTTGGCGGTTCCAGGCCCCGTCGCCCAGGCCGTTGCCGCCGACCTGGTTCGCGCCGGCATACGAGGCATCCTCAACTTCGCGCCTGTGCGGCTCCATGTGGACATCCCCGTGCAACCGATCGATCTGTCACGATCGCTCGAGCAGTTGGCATTTGAGGTGTCGTCGAGCAGTTGACCGCTCAGGGCGTTCCTGTGGCTGAAGCGGCGGTGGCCTCGGCCACCTCAGGGCCTCCAGAGCCGAAAATGGCCGTGCCAACTCGAACGATGTTCGCGCCGCACTCGATGGCCACTTCAAAGTCGTTGCTCATGCCCATCGAGAGGAGATCGAATCCTTCGTCGCCGACGCGGGTCTGAATGTCTTCAAACAACTCTCGACCCCGCGTGAACACGGGCCGCGTCACCTCGGGATCGTCGGCCTGTGGTGCCATGCACATCAGGCCTCTGACTCGCACACCGAGCATCGTCCGAACCTGGTCGACCAGATGCGGTGCAGCCGCGGGCGCCACGCCGTACTTGCCCTTCTCCCCTGAAACATTGACCTGCACCAGCATCTCAATGGGGGGTGCCTCGTCCCGATGGCAAGCCTGAATCTCCTCGGCGAGTTTGAGCGAGTCCACGCTGTGCACCAGCCGAGACGTGCCGACGACACGCTTGACTTTGTTTCGCTGCAGATGGCCGATGAAGTGCCACCGGACGGTCTCGGGCAGGTCGAGATCACCATGAAGTTCCCGCTGACGCGTTCTGAACTCCTCAATCTGGCTGGCCATCCGCACGAAGTGCTGCATCCGGCTCTCACCAAAGTCGGAATGGCCCTTGCGGTGAAGGATGCGCACCTGGGCGGGTGTCGCGTTCTTTGTCACTGCAATGAGATAGATTCGAGCAGGATCTCGCCCGGCACGCGATGCGGCGTCCGCGATGCGTTGCTTGACTTCGTCGAATCGAGCACCAACCCCGTCACAACCGTCGTTCATACAACGCCTCCACGGCGAGCATACGCTCCGCAAGCGAATCCCTCAACCACGGGGGGCTTCGGGACGACCTGTGATCAACTTCCAGACCTGCGAGTTTCCGCTGCCGACGCCACCTGCAGCAGCGAGCCACCTGCGCTCATCTGCTCCGCCACAAAGCGTCGACTTGCGTCGATTTCGGTCGCCGTCAATCCCGCGCGGTGAAGATCGTCGTAGGTCGCCTGCAGACTCGACAGAATCCGCGTCGCGTCCTGTTGCAGCGGCGTCTCGCCCTGACTCAACCAGTCGCGGTACGCCAGAGCTTCGCCCTCACCGGAGGCCTGCTCAGACCAGCTCGACTCCGCAGCGCGAAGCACTGTGCCCGCGTCCGCCAGCGAACCCGGCTGGTCGCCGGTGCTGATCACATCGGCGTACGCGACGACGGCCCGCTGGACAAACCTCGGGTCGAGCCGAGCGCGAACGACCTGAATCAGACCGCCACGGGGATCGGCGAGGGTCGCAGTCAACTCGTTCTCGACCATGCCCGCTCTGGCAAACCGGCGACCGCCTGATGGGCGTTCCTGACCTTCGACAATCTCAATACCGAGCTGCGCCAGGACCTCCGTATCGAGCAGCCGCCAGTTCAGATCGGACGCGGCGGCATCGAACTCAACCTCTCCCGGCTGCGACTCAGCCGCCACGAGGTTGGGATCGACCGGGGAGGGAGGCGTCGATGGCAGCGGAATGAGCGCCAGCCTGGGCTCACCCGCTGCAGTCAGTTCCATGTCCGCGGCCGTGAAGGGCCGCGCATCGCCCGCGTACTGGACTGGTACGCCTCGCGTGCTGTCGACCCCTGCAAGTCTCGGGTCGAGGCCGTCGCCCACAGGGGACAGATCACCCGTCACAAGCAAGTCTCCTCCGGAGACGATGGACGTCTGCGGAGAATCCTTCATGCCACCAGGTGTCAACACCGCTTCGCCGGCTCGGCGCTGAACAAGCACCTGATTCGCAGAGAGCGTCAGGTCACCCAATGCGGTGATGTCGCCCACCACCAGCTGATCGCCCGCCGTGAGCGAGAGGTCGCCGAGGTAAGCGAGCCCCTGATTACTTCCAATGCGAACGTCGCCATCCCTGGAACTGACGGCAAGCGTGTCACCGAATCCATAGATCGAAGGCAAGCCTGCTTGGAGCGAAGCGCGATCCGAATCGTTCAGCGACACATCGCCTGTCGCTGTGATCACCGCCAGTGCGTCCGCGAACACGAGCCGGTCAGCGACCAGCGACAGCGAAGTCACCTCGTCCACCGCGCCGATGTTGCCGGCCACCAGGAGTTCGTCCGCCGCCGTCACCGCGAGGTTTCCGCCGCCATCAACCGCAGAGGTCAGCCTGAGTTCGCCACCCGTGGACGACATGGTGAGGTCGCCTGCGAGTGTCGTGCGCGAGCCGTCCGCGCCGAAGAAGAGATCCTCGGTGGCCGAAAGCGTTGCGGCCGCGGTGACGTCCATGCGATCCACGTCGAGCGTCAGACTTCCGTCGCTCGCCTGTACATCTGTTCCGTTCAGAGTCAGCCAACCGGATGCGACGGAAACACGCGCCCCTGCCAGCGAATCTGAGACCGAGATCGACGCAGCCGTGAGTTGAAGGTGTGAGTCCGCCGCCACTTCAACCAGCCCCATGTCGTTCACCGCCGTCACATCGACGCTGTCGCCGCTCAAGGTTCCAGTCGCGCTCAGGTCGCCGGACGTGATCGTCAGATCACCCGCAGCGGCCGCCGATTCCATCGCCATCGTGCCGCCGGACGCCAGCGTCATCGCGTCGCCGGCGGTCACGGAGCCCAGCGTCATGGCATCAGACGCCGTCAGATCGACCACCGCGCCGGACATCACGTCCGCCGCTGTGAGCGATCCCGCATCAATCTGCACGTCGCCTTCGGCCGTGACGTCCTGGACCGCCATCACGGCCGCCGTCACATCGACGCCGTCGCCGCTCAAGGTTCCAGTCGCGCTCAGGTCGCCGGACGTGATCGTCAGATCACCCGCAGCGGCCGCCGATTCCATCGCCATCGTGCCGCCGGACGCCAGCGTCATCGCGTCGCCGGCGGTCACGGAGCCCAGCGTCATGTCGCCGCCTGCCGACAGTGTGAGGTCATCCACCGCGGTCACCACATCGGCCACCAACGCCTGCGTACTCGTCACGTCCACGGCACCGCCCGAGAGCGTGCCGGATGCTGACAGGGCCGTTGACTCGATGCGCAACACCGATTCGGCATGGACACCGGCCACCACCACGTCGTCACCGCGCAGATGCAAGCGTTCTCCGCTCACCGCGCCAGTCGCCGTCAGGTCGCCGCCGGCATCCATCGTCAACGCGCCTGTGGCGGTTGCGACGTCCACACGCAGCGCGTCTCCCGACGCAAGCATCATCTCGCCGTCTGCCAGCACCGTACTCAGCACCATGTCAGCAGTCGAATCGATCGTGACGTCGTCGCCCTGCACCAGCCCGGATGCTGAGAGCGAGCCGGCGTCAATCACAAGGTCACCCCCAGCGCCCGCATCAGAAAGTTCAAGCTGGCCGCCGGCGTGCAGCGTCACCGTGCCAGGTGCCGTCACCGCAGCAAGCGTCATGTCGCCCGTGGTCCGCACCTCGACCATCGATCCAGACAGTGCATCAGACGCCGACAGCGCGCCTGCCTGCGCGACGAGGCTGCCTGTCGCCGTCCCCGTGTCCATCGTCATCGTTCCGCCGGAGGTGAGTGTCATCACATCACCTGCGGTCACGTCTGTGAGCGTCATGTCACCGGATGCAACCAGATCGATGGCATTGCCGGACAACGGGGAGGTCCCCGTCCATGATCCGCCGATGACACTCGCCGTCACATCTCCGCCGGCTTGAACGCCGGCAACACCCACGTCACCGGAGCCCGTCGTCGCGATGAGCACGGTACTGGTGGCCAGAACATCCGCAAGCGACATGCCCGATGCAGCGCTCAGGTCGACCGAACTGCCCGAGAGGGTGCTGGCCGCAACGATGCTGCCCGCGTCCGCAGTCGCGCTCAGCGCGCCGGCTGCGTCAACCGCCTGATCAAGTTGCAATACGCCGGTGGCGGCATGGAGCGTGATGTCTCCCGCGCCGCGATCGGCAGTCGTCTTGAGTGTCTCCAGCGCCCTCACCGCGCCAGCGGACATGGTCAGTTCTCCGCTCTCCAGGCCCACTCGCGTGGTCAACACACCCGAATCTGCATGGAGGGCCATGGTTTCGCCGCTCAAGCCGGCATTGACATCGAGGTCGCCCGCTGTCGCCGACGCGGACAGGTCCGTGGTGGCTGCGACAGCATGCCCGATCGCGGCACTGGCGCCGGAGAGCGTCACCACGCCTCCAGACACTGCGGCGCCCACGGCCAGATGACCGCCGGTGGCGCTTACATCCAGATCGCCCACCGCCGTCACGGCCGAATCAAGGGTGATGTCGCCCGCCGCTGTCAGCGCGGCGGCGCCGCTGGTGATCACGCCCTGAATCGTCATGTCACCGCCGGTGGACGTCATCTCGACCGCTGCGGTCGGCGCGTCGATCGTGGTCGAGAGCGTCACGTCCCCGCCCGCCGTCATGCTGACAAAGCCGCCTGGCGACCCGGGTGCCACACTGACGCCCTGCCCGGTCACAGTGAGGTCTCCGGCCGAGGCGAGCGCCACACCAAAGGAACCATCCGCACCGCGGACACCGCCCGTCGCGCCCAGCGGTCCACTGGCCGTCAGATCACCGGCGGACGCCTCAAGCACCACGCTCGAGCCGAACAGGCTGCCAGAACTCTCCAGTTCCGTCCCTCGCATGCTCAGGTTTCCGTCAACGAAAAAGTCGCCCCGATTGTCGATCGACCCGCCAGCCTGCAGGCCAATCCCCTGCCCGCTGTTGAAGCTGAACGCCGATGCACCGTCCGCCCCGATCGAAACATTGCCGTCCACGCGAAGCGAGAGGTCGTGCACCGCCGACGCCAGGATCGGGTCGCCGGCGCCCTGCCCGGCCCCACCGATGGACAGATCACCCGCCACGTGTACCGACTGGACAAGGTCGTTTCCGTCGCCGTTCAGTTCCAGGTTGGACCCGACCGAGATTGAGAGCGATCCCAACTTCGCTGACGCCTCCCCCAGATCACCCTCCAGATCTGCGAGCCGGGACGTGTGCAGGACCAGCGACGACACCCCGTCTCCCGAGATCGATCCCCCGGCGAGGCGGAGCGAGTCATTGCCTTCAAGGGTGGCGTGGTTCTCCATGCTCACACTACCGACAAGCGTCAGCGTGTGAGCGGCGACGCGCTGGTCAACGTCGTCGATCGCCAATTGAACATCGCTTGACACGAGCGTCGCCGCATCGTCGAATGACAGGGATGACTGCAACCGCAGGGCTTCGGTTGACGCGAGTGTCAGCGCACCCGACACGCTGCTGAGCGTCTGGCCCACAGAAGCGCCCACGCGGCCGTACGCGCCTTCGGCCACGATCGCCGTTGAGAGATTGGCACCGTCCACAGGTGTCAGGGGAGCGAGGGAGTCGATGACGCGGGTCCGGCCCGAGGCGTCGATGACGAGCGCACCGTTCTGATACGCAGCCGAACTCGCCGTTTGCCTGACGATCGGCAGGAATTCGAGTGAGCCGCCTTGAATGGTTACATCCCCACCGTTGCCACCCCAGGCGCCCCCGTTGGCCACAAGGGCGACCGGCTGACCCGCGTACACGGTGCCGTTGATCGACTCAAGGAGAATGGTCCCGGCGTCTGCGACGCCGAAACCGCCGCCGCCGCTGGTGTCGATACGAGCCGCATCAGCGAGCACCGTGTTGGCAAAGCTTCGCAGCGCCACCGAGCCACCGTGCCCCACGCTTCGAGCGAGCCCTTCATGCACCACGGCAGACCCGATGATGTTGATGGTCCCTCCGCCCGCTGTCGCGCTGACATCGATCAGACCGGCTGCATCGACATCAGGGTTGGCCATGGACGTCCAGACAGCGCCGCCCTGCGCGACGAGATCCACATCACCACCCGCGGCGCGAATCTCGCCGTCGTGTTGAATGGCCAGCCCGAGCAGGTCTCCCGTGGCCAAGGTGACCCCGCCGCCCGCCCCCGCCTGGAGCGACCCACTGTTGTGGATGGCAGGATCGCCCGATTCGATCGTCGCAGTCTGGCTCCCGGCCTCCGGGGTGTAGTCGCCGTTCATGTCGCTGCCGTCGATCTCGACGCTGATGCGACTGTTCATGAGATCCTTGAGAATGACCGTGTCGCCGACCGCCATCACGATCATGCCGGCACTCAGATCCGCCGTGTTGACGACACGACTTCCAATGAGCGAGACGTGCTCGGCCCCGTTGAGCGTCCCGTGGAACTCCACCGCCCCTGGACCGACATCGAATGTCAGGGAGTCTCCGGACAGAAAGTCTTCGTTGGTCACGGACGCAGCGGCAGCGTGCATGCTCGCGGCATTGATCACGGCGTTCTGGCCGAAAATGACCCCAGCCGCGTTGACGACGTACACGTGTCCGGTCGAGGCGTTGAGAATGCCGTCGATCTGGGTCGCACCCGAGCCAACGACCCGGTTCAGAACGCGGTACCCCTCAAGCCCCAGAAAGTTCATGGACTCGTTCTGCGCGAGATTGAGCCCCTGCCAATCGATGATGTGCCGGTTGAGCGCCACACCACTGTCGAGAAGGACGTTGGTCACATCACCAAACTGGTAGATGCCACCCCCACCCTGCGGCGTGATGAACTCGCCGCCCGTCGGCGTCGCGAGCGCACCAGGGGCGATCAGCCCAAGGCCGATCGAGGCCGACAGCGCGATCGCCGTTCGGCGAGCCTGTGCAACAATGGCGATCCCGGCGGAAGTCTGTCGGTTCATGTCTTGTGTTCTCGTCTCGCTCATCGCATGGTTCCCGGACGCTCACGCACACTCGGTCCAATCCGGCTGCACAGGGTGCAACCAACTCAATTTACCCCCCACCAGCCAGAATCAGAAGGACAAGCTGGCCTGAACGTACAACCGGTTGTGTCCTGAGTCATACAGACCGTTCTCAAGGCCTCTCAATGCCCACCCCCAATCGACTCGAATCTGAAGATTCCGCTTGACCAGCAGTTCCATGCCAATTCCGGCCGACAGAAGCGTCTCATCAAACTCGCCCGGGACATCACCATTCTCGGTCAGCCAGGAATAATCGACAAAGCCCAGGGCGATCAGATCCCAGTCCGGCCGGCCGTACACATGCTGGGGCGCTCCGCGGAACGGCTCGCCAAACAGTGAGCCCGGCTGTGGCTGGACATCAAACGTTCTGGGCAGATGAAATCGGTACTCGCCACTCACATTGATGGCGTTGTCGCCCGCCACGATCGAGACCGGATACCCGCGATTCGTTCCGGGGCCACCTGCGACATACTGAAACTGCGGAAGCAACCTGCTCCCGAACGCATATTGACCCGAGAAGTTGATGAGCAGTTCATGGGCGAGCGTTGAACTGCGTGGTGTGGCTGGGTCACTCCAGGCATGGATGTCCAGCAGTGGTTCGAGAAAGGTCGACAGGGTTGCCGACCAGTTCAAACGAGCGAACTGATTTGCCGGGTCGAAGCGGTTCGTCACGAAGCCCAGACGAGCCAGGGTTTGGTCGCTGTGCGAGGTCACATTGCCCTCCATCCCGATGCTTCCTCGGAAGTTGGACCATTGTCCACCCCGGTCGAACTGGAGCATCCCGTACGGGACGAGAAACGAGGCCTGTTCCTGAAGGTCAAACCCAAGCAGATCATTGCTGGCGCTCAAGTGCTGCAGCCTCAGCCCGCCAACCAGGTCCGCAAAGAAC
>CAZSSV010000075.1:0-10219 GCA_964609425.1 uncultured Isosphaeraceae bacterium
CTTCGGAAGCCCAGCCCCGAAGGGTCAGAACACCGAAGCGTTTCAAAATCAGATCGGTGCGCTACGGGCGGCCGTCCACCAGGGGCTCCTCGAAGGGGTCGATGCCGTCTGCCCCGTGCTCTACATGCGATTCGGCGAGGGCGAGAAGGGACACGCCTCAAATGCCCGCGCCACCGAGCAGTCGATTTCGACGTGTCGCTCGCTGATCACAGACGTCGCCTCCCCACCTCGGATTATCCCGCTTCTGAGCTTCGCCGTCTTCAATGGCAATTCGGCTGGCCACCAGACACCGGCGGATGTTGGCGGTACAGCTGAGCGGCTCGAACTGCTCTCTCGGCTGGGCATTGGCACTGCCATCCTGTGGAGCGGCGACGCGACCGTTTCGCGATCGTCCACGCAGATCGCCGATTGGTATGCGTCACTGACGGCGCTGCGTCCAGGTCCGTGACCATCACATGTCACCAGACGCCGCGTCTTGCATGTGGGTGAGCAATGCACTCAATTGATCGGCGACGAGCACCTCGGTGTCGGCGACCGTGTCGTTTCCACTCCAGACCATCCAATCCTGGAACCCGAGATCTTGGAGCACGGAAATCTGGGTGGCAAGATCCTCGACCGTCACGGGTGACTTGTGATCCTCAGAGCCGCCGTTGAAGATGGCCAGCGCCATGATCGGCATCACCTCAAGTGAAGTCCCATCGGAGCGACGTAGATCCAGGGCCGATTCGGCGCCCATCCGGGAATAGGGCTCGAGGTAGTGGTGGCGATCGTCGCTTGGACCGAACCGCTGATAGATGATGGGGCAGATCACGTCGAGCTGGTCGTAGAGGCCGGCGGCCCCTGCCGCCTCAAAGCCGTCCTGCCGCGAGATCTGCGCCTGGAGGAACGGATCGCCAAATGAGTGTGGCGTGGTCGCCCCAAAGAGACCGAGCCGGGCCTGAGGGAACACATCGCGAGCCACGGCGATGCGGAGATTGAATGCCTCGATGACGTCGAGGAACTTCATCGGGTCGTACCACTCGTGTGATGGGTCGAGGAAGCGGCCGAAGTGTTTGGGGTGAAACGGCTGTTCGATGTCAAGTATGACGTAGTTGGCCGTCGCGGGATCGAGATCGTGGCGCGCATTCAGGTACGATTCGAGGGCGTTGCGAACCTCGGCTTCTCCGGCTGCGAGAAACGCTTGCTCCCCGATGCTCTCCCCGGCGTACACGGCGTATCCGTTGACCATCCACGCGTCATTGACGACACCCGCTTCCTGCAGGGAGATGGGGTCGTCGGCATACCGGCTTTGTTCGCACAAGTGGGTACCGGTGAGCAGCGTGTCAGCCTCACCCTCGAGATGTTCGGGAATCACTTCCCCAAAGTGGGCGATGACCTGAAGAATGTCCCAGATGCCGACCGACCCGTCGCCATTTGCATCGGCCTGACAACTCGCCACGGCACAGTCGTTCCCAAACTGCTCGATGACGTACAAAAGGTCATCCACGCCCACAAGACCATTGACGTCCACATCGGCCATGGCGGCCGCTTCGTCCTGGACCCCGAGGCTCGCAATCCCAACCATGTGGTAACTGGACAGCAGGTCCGCCCCCGCAGGGGTCGAGAGCAGCGAGGCTGCAGAGATCGCACTGGCCGCTGCCGCGGCCCTTGAAAGAATGCTGGTCATGAGGTTGGGGTTCCTGCCGCAGAGACGGGAAGCGCCGACAAGCGGGCTCCTGTCTTCACTTGGCGGTGCCGGGGCGGAACCTGGTTCCTCCCGGCAACTGGTTCATCGTGGTTTTGATCGCGCAACAACAGTCAGACTGGAGGGCATGTCCCACCACTGCCGGGTTTGCGCAGGCTGCGTCGGCTGCGCCGATTGAGCTGAGCAGGCCATGGACTCCATGAGCGCCATACCAAGCGTGTCCCCGGTCGCGAGACTGATGGGCTTCATTGGGCGGATGACATCCGAGTGTGTCGGACCGATCGAGCCGGAAAGTGCGAATACAACGATCGCGCAGATGGCAGTCATGAACAACTCCTGCAAGGCGAGTTCTGGTGAGCCGAAACCCCGTCCGTTGGGGTCCGTTCGTGTCAATCCCCGCTGGCGTCAGATCATTCGGATGTTTCGGGGGGCCGGAGAAGAATCTGCACAAAGCTTCCGCAATACCGCTTGACGACGGACCAAACTCGCGTGCGGCTCAAGCCCCGGCTGGCGGCTGTTCATCCGCGGGAAAGCGTGTGTCGTCCGGCATCGGGCTGCTCGGACCTCCCCGCACGGAAAACCATGCGCGACGCAGCCACCGCATGAACGAATCCCACGGCCCCATTGCCTGGAGTCTCTTGAGATTCCCATCGCGCAATGAGGGCGCAAAATCGCTCTCCACTCCGATGAAGTCGTAGATCAAGTCCACGTATGGCTGGCCGAGAAACATCAGCGTCTCATAGGAGACGATGTGCCAGGGGTATCCGAGCGTCATGGCATGGCACATGATGTCTCGAGCCTGCGCCGACTGAGCTTTCACCTCGTCAGCGCCGCGTCGCATGAATCTTCCCCGCCTGGAATACTCGGAAAGGGTGATGTCCCGCGTCGTCAATATGAACCTGATGTCGTGCGAGTCTTTGTACTTCTCGACCCACCGATTGATGTCCGGAAAGCTCGCCGCCGCCCCCGACGGGAGCGATACGTGCCAGACTTCATTACCTTCCGTGTCCGCCCAGAGCGCCTTCTCGCCCTTTGCCATAGGCGCTCCGCACAGCACATGGCCGCAGATGCGGGAAACGAGCGTACTTCCGGTGCTTTCAGCGCCGATGATGAAAATGGCCTTGGGCAGCATGTGTGTTCCTTGGTGAGCAGGTCAACAACGATTGCAGGACATGATAGAGATCATGCCACGTCAGACCATGTCGAGTACATCGCAGAGCCGGTCCCGAAACCGGCCGAAGCCGAATCTGTCGACCACTTCGGTCCTGAGATGCTGTGGGTCGGACCGCGTCGCCGGCGTCAGACCTCGGAGGAGTTCCAACACGGCTGCGGCGATCGCATCGACATCTTCAGGGTCCACGGCCGTGCCGAGCGACCCGTCACAGAGCGGCTCCATCGAACCATCCCGGTTTCCGCCGATGACGGGCTTCCCGCAGCCCATCGCCTCAAGGAAGACGATGCCGAACCCTTCCTTGCGGCTCGGCAGGACGAACAACTCACAGAGATTGAAGAGTGGGACGATGTCTTCCTCGGCGATGAAACCGGGCATGACCAAGCCTTCGCCAAGGCCACATTCATCGGCGACTCTGCGAAGCCGGTCCATGTCATCGCCACGCCCGCCCAACAGCAGACGGGCATCGGGCACCACCTTGCGGACGTCTGCCATCGCGCGGATCGCCTCGTCGTATCCCTTCAACCGCTCCGTCGAAGCGAGCCGACCGACCGAGAGTACAACTCGGTCCTGATCGCGCAAACCGAGCCGCTCCCGCATGTCGCCGGGAACGGGGCAGGGCTTGAACCGCTCTTCGTCGAACGTGTTGGGAAACACGATGACATGATCCGGGTCATACCCGTCGAGCAGGTCGAGATTGAGTGACTTCGTGTACCTGCTCACCGCGAGGATGCGGTGACTGGCGGCTGCGCCTCTGACCTTGTTCGGCGGCGCGTCCCACAGTTCAATGCCGTGCGTGATGGTGATGTACGGAACTCCGAAGAGCCCGCAGATTCGACGGCAAAGTGGAGCAAAGTTCAAGTGGCCGCACAGCACGACATCGGGCCGGCGAAACATGACGCGCCGCAGGAGGTTCCACGCAGCAAGGAACTTCCTCAGCCGCCGTCCCCTGTTGCACGGAATCAGCCCCGGCACCGCGTCCTCCGGCCTGTCGTTGACACCGATCACCGTGACGTCATGCCCCAACTCGCCAAGTGCGCGATGGACATACGTGTTGAACATCTGAATGCCCCCCTTGAAGGAGGGGTTGCGAAGATCGGGAAGCAGAAACAGAACGCGACGTTCGGCCATGTGTGTACTCAGGCGTATCCCGCCCGCTCCACGAGCCCTGGAAAGAGTTCTTCAAACCTCGCCTCGGTCTGGTCTGTGAAAGTGTCCCTCCACTGATTCGGCTTCGGGTTACGGATATGCGTGTTGGTCCCGGACATGGCTGTGGCCGAGTTCGCAATCGCGGCGGCCACACCGCGATCGACGCGGCGCCGCGACACACCATAGAACTCGAGCAGTCGACGGTATGTGTCCTCTTCGCTGCCGATGATGTCCTCGTATCGGAACGTGAGAATGTTGGGGTCGTCGATGGGCCAGGCGGCCATTCCCCGGAAGTGTTTCTCGCGAAACTGCATCTCTGCCAGCAGCCCCGACTCCAGATCAAGACGGTTCAGCATGTTTGAATAGGACTCGCCGGGCTGCATGCCATCCGGAACACAGCCATTGACGATGGCCCAGTCTTCCTCTGTCGGGTCAGTGACCTCACACCATGCCTCGGCAGCACGCTTGTGGTAGTGGTACCCGGACACGATCATGTCCCTCGGGTCGCGAACAAACCGCGTGATGCGATAGGGCGCGACGTGTTCAAGATCGAGCATGTGGTTGTTCACGCTCGCGGCATGAAGCCGGCGGTACGACGACATGAACCGGTCAATTCGACTGTTGAAGTGGCTGTACCCACCACCGACGAAATTCATCCAGCGCGGAAAAACTGCGAGCATGACCTTGGAGTAGTACTTGGTCAGGCACTTGTGGTACGAGCAGTGAATCAGGTTGGGTGTTCGGCTGGCCATGGGCCCTCTCTTGAAACGGGCGTCGTCAGGCTGGGTCGGAGGTCGGCATGTCATAGCCCAGTGTCTCGAATTCCCACGAGAATTGAGTACGAACCATGGCCTCGGTCTTCGCATCATAGAAGTCGGCGACAGGCGCGCGATCGGGCCGAATGCCGCCCTTGAATCTCGGCAGCGCTTCGGCGCTGTACGGCAGATCCAGGTGATGGCAGATTCGTTCGATATCGACCGCCAGCTGCTCGAACCTGATGTAGTCGTCAAGGCAGGGCTCGCCGTCGATCAGGTAGGTCTGGCGGTCTTCGACCGTTCCCCCCTGGGAGATCCAGGAGCGGAAGCGTTCGATGTCGGTGTCCCCCTTGGCTTGATCGATCGGATTGCCCAGAGGCGTGACCTTGGCGATCACGGCCTTTCCCTTTCGCTTGAGCGTGTACGTCTGCTTTCGATTCTCAAGCCAGTAGTACAGCGATACGAGTTTGTCGAACGGGTTCCGCACGACGGTGAACTTGTAGTACCGGTCCCAGATGTCAGCGCCAATCAGGTTGCGAATCTCCTCGGCGGCCATGTGGTTCCGCCACCTCGACCCCTTGGCGTGCCGCCCGCGATGCCCGATCACGCCGGCGTCCGAGACGTGCTCGGGCCGTCGATGCAGCGGCTCCCACGACCCCTCCGGCATGCAGTACCGCTCGAAGAAGGACTCAACGGACGTGCCGGCGGTCTTCTTGCCTTTGGTGACGATGAACTGCTTGCGGTGGCTGATGAGCATGGGGAGGAGGCGATCCGTTGCAGAACCGGCATGGTACGTGTTTGCGGCCCCCTCTTCGTCGCAGGCAGGGCCCCTTCCACACCGGTCAAGTTGTGACGCGATTCGGTCGATGCAGGGTGGCCCTGCCCCCTTCTGCGAGCCTTCCCATGCACTCGACACCCGCCAATGCGAACCCTGGAGCGCGGATTCCCGGACCCACGCCACCGGCCCCGTACGCCCTCCTGCGGACGTGCGGTACGCCGGGTATCTGTGCGGGTCACGACGATGATTCGGCTACCCGGGAATCCATCGCATGGACACATCCCGGGGATCCCTCGGAGGTCAGTGAATCGAATCGTAGGGTGGGATTGATCAGGCAGCGATGCCCGTTTCGGCACGCCAAACCCGATCAGCCCGGAATGCCCACCACATCACCGAGAATTCGCCCCGCCGCCGTGAAGCGGCATGATGCAGGCCGCGTGGCCGCGCTGGCAGCACTGTCGATCACGGCAGCCACCGCGGCCGGAGTCCCTGAAACGGTCACCATGCAGTGGTATGCCGCCGGCGACCCCTCCGGACCGATCAACGTCGACCTCGCAGACGTGGGCGACTGGGCTGAGATGGAGGATGGCTCCGTCGTCTATACAGGCGCCCTGTTCAGCGACTCATGGCAGGTGTCGTGGACGACGACGGTCCACGACGGCCCCGACCCGATGATGGAGTCGCTGCTCACGGTGACGAACACCACCATTGGCGACCGGTTCTTTACCGCCGACACATCGTGGGTGACACCCGAGGGCTCGGGAGAACGATTCCTTGACTTGGCGTCCAGCGTGACGCTCATGAATCTCGACTTCGCGGGCCAAGCCACACTGCAGTCGGCACCGGATGCATCGCTGATCGGCGGGTACCTGGACGATCAGCAGATTGCGTCCCTCTTCGCCCCGGTGTACACGTTGCAGGCGACAGGACCGTTTGCCGTGGCGCTCGACACGGCATCGGCATCGGAAGCCGCCTCCTTGGATGCCGGTGCCTCCATGGGCCTTTGGGCTGGCTTTCTGCTGAGTGGCGGCGACACCGTGACCTTCAGCACGACGATGTCCACCACGACCATTCCTGCACCCGGGGCCTTGGGTTTGATGTCCCTCGCGGCAATGTGGGCTCGCCCGAGCCGCCGCCGCGACACGAGGAGTTGTGACCGATGATCAAGACTGACACGCTCACCACGATGGCCGCCCTGTTGGCGGTCGGAGTACTGGCGGTACCTGCCCAGGCGAGCCTTGCGGGCACGCTTGAAATCGGCACGAACACCGGGTATTCGCACGCATGGGAACTCGAGGGAGCGTCGCTGCCCAACGGCGCGTGGTACTGGACGCACCAGGTTGCTGAATCCAACTTCTCCGCTTCGGTCACGATGATGGGCGACCCCACGGCTCCGAGCCTCGGCACATCGGCGCAGGTGACCAATGGTGGCAGTGATGCGATTGAGATGTCGATTGACTTCACCATGCCGATTGAACTGCTGGGTGGGCTGGTCGGCTGGTCCGGGTCACAGGCCGTCACGCTCAATGGCACCGACGTTTCGCTCGAGAGCATCCTGGACAATGCCGTTTGGTCAGCCGACCTCGGGGGCGAAGTCTTTCTGACCCTGCTCGAAGCGCCCTTTGAGCTGACCGTCAACGGAGGCGGAAGCAATGTGGCGTCGGATACTGCGTCAGGGAGCCTCAGTCTCGTGGGTGCCGACACGTTGGCCGTCCACTATCTCTTCAGCATCGACGCCGGTGCATCGGCCGTTTTCAATGGCGGCGTCGGGTTCATCCCGGCGCCTTCGACACTTGCAATCGTGCTGGCGATCACAGGTCCGCGGCGACGCCGGCGCTGAGTGGGGAATGCATGAACCGGGGCGGGCTCCTTGGAAGGCATGAACTGAGCCGGGCTCCTTGGTCCGGGCTTCCGGCCACGGCTGCCATGCATCGGCTCCACGTCGGATGCGCTGCATCCGGCATGACAACGGCTGTGGGATGGGCTGCTCGTGAACCAAGTAAGGACGCGAAGGTAGGTCGCGATGCGGGCGTCGCCGACCAACACGACCAAAACGCTGGTTGGTGGGTGGCCGGACTTGGCCCCCGGACTTGGCCCCCATGTCACGGCTGCGCGACATCCTGGGTTTGGGTGCCACGTTTCCACCTTGGCTTCGCCACTTGGCAGAATCCCGCCGCGCACCAGCTCAGAGCCGCGACCCGTGATCTTTGAACAGCGACGCGAAACTCCAACCACGTCAACACAATCTCACGAGGCCTGGGGGCACCTGCATCAGAGTCCCGAGTCGGCGAGCACTGGCCCTCCAATGCTGACTGAAAACAGTGTGCGTGCCTGCCTCTACATGCGCCGAGAGGGCCCGTGTGGCACGCAGCGGGCCCCGTGCGAAGCATGTCTTGCGATCACAGGGTCCAGAAACTCAATAGCGCGAGCAGATCATGAGTGTCCACAACCCGATCGCCGGTGATGTCTGCCGGTGAGTCACGGCGATCCCACGCTTCGATCACAGCCAACAGGTCATCGACTCCGACCAGCCCGTCACAGTTCAGGTCGCCCTGTACAAAGGAATCGATCGACAGTGCTTGACTCGTCATCACAATAGGCGCCCCCTTACCGGTCTCAACCCAAAGGTCATACAGAATGTCCCCCCAGTCGTCTGTAACATTTCCATCGCGGAGCATCTCAATGTAATGCCTCGGTGTGTTTTGGTAATACACGACGACTTCAGCGGTCGTCACGGCGGGCGACAGTGCGAACCATGAGTCGTCCCAGTACTGACCATCGGCGTACTCGTGGTCAACGACCGGCGCGCCGCCAGCTTCAAACGCCGCATTGGTAAACCCGCGAGGTGGAATGCGGTTGTCCTTTTCAATCGTGTCAGCAAGCGCCATATGGCCCGTAGGACCAGATGGATATCCAGTGATCTTCGCGGCCGCCTCGCTCAAGCCAACGTGCATCTCATAGATTTCGGTAGAGGCTTCGTCAAGGTGTGCCTCAGCGTAGTCGTAGTGACCATACTCGCCGATGAGTTCATCAAGGTCGTTGAACAGTTGCACATTGACCCAGATTCGACGCCCTTCGATATGTCCGGTCGGAATCTTGTGTCCCGATTCGTTGATCACGCGGGTTCGGAGTGATCCGCATGATTGTTCGACTTCAAGTGACGAGGCAAGTTGCAGCATCTCTACGGCCTTGGCCCGCGCCACAGCAATCGCATCAAGATCGACGCTCGGGTCATCGGCATAGTGAGCAGCGATCAAGTCGAGAATGGGCGCTGCAGCACCAGCAAAATCGTGCTGTCGAAGGTCTGTTCGCGTTGGACCCAAAACGCAGGCATCCCCCGAGGTACGCGGCATGTGGCAATCTTGACATGTTGATACAACCGTGACGCCATCGCCTCCAAACCGACCACCCATGTCGACTCCCGAAGTCGCAAACTCACTGAGTTTCCACTCGGTATAGGTACGTTCCAGCGGAAACATCTCCCACGGATCTTCGGTCGGTGATCGCTCGCCAATCGTGTTGTATTGGTAGGTTCCGTCGGATTGGCGTGTTGTGGCGAGATTGCCCACATCGTGACAGGTGCCACAGAAGTCACTGCTCTGGTGGAAGGGCGAGTGGAGCATTTCATGTGGCGGGCTGGAACCAGCGCGAGGGCCCCGCCGACGCCCCTCGGGGTCGAGTACAAAGGCAGCGTTGCCATAGTACAGAGGGGCGTCTGTAAGCCCTGCGAGGATAGACTCATCTTCGACTGGACTGACTCCCGGCTTGTAGATTGGATCAACCATGGAGTGGCAGAAGTGGCACGACACACCATCGGCGTCGTAGTTGTCCAGCGTGTCGCCCATTGAGTTGTTGGCGTGGCCACTGACAATCGCATTGGGAATGTGGCACCGCAGGCAGTAGTAGCCCACCTCACCCACATCTTGATTGGCATTGGTCATCTGTGCGAAGAACAGCGGGTCGCGGCCTGCGTGTGCCATGAGGCTGCCTTGCCACGTCGAGAAAGGATCGGTCCCTTCGGCCAGGGGACCATGGCATCCCGCGCAGTTGTTGGCAGTCCAGATGACGTCTTCAGACACATCTCCAACCTGCGTGCCAGGCACATGGAAGTCCTCCAACGTCATATCGACCACGGCTGCAACAGCCAAACCCACGACGCCCATACCGCCCAATGTCAGTCCAGCGGCCCTGCTCTTCATCAGTTCTGGCCTCCTCTGCCTGTTTCCACATAGTGATCTATTCTGATCCGGAACTCCACTTTTTTCCCTGCACCTGGGCGCCGCGGCCAGCCGGTGGGCCTGAAGGGGCGGAGTTCTCAAAGTGGCGAAGGGGACGCACTGAGAGATGCTGGACACCCCCCCCGCAGCCCCAATGGCCCATCCTGGAGAAACCACCTGCAGGCTCACCACATGGCCGCTATGGGTCGGGAGTTGGTGGGTGGCCAGCAAAGACCCCCCGTTTGGTGGGTGGCCGGGCCTTGCCCTTTGGTGGGTGGCCGGGCCTTGCCCTCCATGGGTCGGGAGTTGGTGGGTGGCCAGCAAGAACCCTCTCCATGGGTCGGGAGTTGGTGGGTGGCCAGCAAAGACCGGTGGCCAGCAAAGACCGGCCAGCAAAGACCGCCCCACCGTGACCTTTCCCCCTAAATCGAGTCCAGTCCGAGTGATCGTCTCGGGCGTCATTTA
>CAZSSV010000076.1:0-2684 GCA_964609425.1 uncultured Isosphaeraceae bacterium
CTCGCCCCGTCTGACCCGGACTACCGTGGACGATTCGACGGTGACATGCGATCGCGAGACACCGCCTACCACAACGGAACCGTCTGGCCATGGCTCATCGGACCGTGGTGCGATGCCGTCCGGCGAACCTGGCATGACCCGCTCGAGGCAGAAGACCTGATTCACCGCGGTACCGCCGGTTTGATCGCTTCTCTGGACCACGGATGCGTTGGGCAGATCGCGGAGATCTACGACGGCGACGCCCCCCATGAGCCGCACGGGTGTCCGGCGCAGGCGTGGTCGGTGGCCGAACTCCTGCGATCGGTCCAGCCCGCACCGATTCCCGTCGTCCGCGCCATGTGACGCCACCGGCGCGACACGTCGCCCCGGAAGGCCGGGGCGACGTGGCTGATGGCTGGTCAATCCCGCCGGAGCTTTGTGTCAGAAGAGCAACTGCATCTGGGCGCGGATGAGCCACTGGCCGCCGTCTGACCCACTGGAGTCGGCTCGCCAGCCGTTTCCGGAGCTCGTGTAGTCGGCAGCCGGAGTGATGAGGTGATCGTCATCGGTGTCACTGAGGAACGAGAACGCGTAGCCCATGTCGGCGGTGAGTTTGATGTTCTTCGTACCAGTGGGCCAATAGTTGCCACCAATCGTAAGGGTGCTGTCGTGGCCATTGCGTGTGCCAGCAGCAGCAACGTTGTCGCCGTTGATGGACTCTGATCCGGCGCTCAGGTTGGTAATGTCACCCAGTTCATATCGCCCAAAGAGTTGCAGGTCTTCAGCAACGTCGACGCCGGCCTGGGCAACCCAGCCCCAGCCCTCCGCGTCATCTGGATTGTCGATGCCGGGTGTGACGGCCGCATTGCTTCCATTGGCCCAGGTGAAGTAGGTGAAGGCCGTCCAGCCTTGGCCACCCATGGAGGCGTCGACCGTGAAACCGTAGGTACGCGTGGCATTTGCACCACCGTATTGCAGCCACGTCTGGTTCGGCGGTACCGCTCCGCGGTCCTGACTGACGTTGTACCACTGGAATGCCCCACCGACGAACGCGTAGAACTCACTGCTGGTCCCGCGACCAGTCAGCGACTTCCAATCTTTCCAGTCGCCGGCCAGCTTGTAATCTGCTCGGACGTTGATGGCGTTGACGCTGTTGTTTCCGACGCTGTTGAGAGAATTCGGCCCATCGCCGTACCACAACCGCGCCCACAGATCATCCGATCGAGATCCGACTTCTATGCCCTGCGTCCACCCGTACGTGAACTGATTGTTGATCATGGACCGCTCGACGGTGAGCTGAGCACCCGAGCTGACGAGTTCCTCTCGCAGGTAGGGCGACTTGAACTGCCCGACCTTGACGTACCAGCCATCGTCCCACTTCTTGTTGATCCAGGCGTCCTCAAGGTACGTATTGGAGTTACCTCGATTGCGTTCGCTCACGAGTGTGACCTTGTACGTCCACGACGGATCGACAGCATGGCCACTGAACTTCAACTTGGCTCGGCGGATCTGAAAGCCGTACTCGTCGTCGACCTCACCGCCACCGAGGGCAGAGTCTCCATCGGGCGCATGGTTGTAGTTCCACCGGACCTGAATCTGACCATTGAGCTTCAACTTCCAGTTGCCGTCTGCAGACTGCACAAAGAAGCCCCCCTTGTATCCACTGGTGGCATCACTGCCCTGCAGGCTGGCCCGCGTGTCGGCATCGGCGAGAACATCCTGGACGATGCCCCGAATCTGCTCGCTGCGTTGCTCGTTCAGCCATTGGTCGGAGTCCTGAGCGCGAAGCACGTCGACTTCACCCTTCAGCGTTTGGACCATGGATCGCAGTTCGGCGATCTCCTGGTCACGATGGTCCTCGGCGAGGGCAGGAACGACCATGCCCGCAGCCACAAGGCCAGTCAAGATGCACGTCTTCATGGAACAGTCTCCTCTGACGGGTCGTCGCGACCCAAACTGAGGGCTGCATGGTCAGGAAGACGTGTTCACAGTTGGTTCAGGGACCGTTGGCAATCGGACAGCCCGACAAGGCGAGCGACGCGTATGGCCGATCAGGGTGTGGGTGCCCTTCGGACCGCCATGACCCCGTTCATCAGTTGCCAGTGGGCTGGATAGGTACACACGAAGGGATACCGCCCTGGCCGATCCGGGGCGAAGAACCGGAGAACGTCCATCTCTCCGGGCAACACGAGGTGTGTCGCGTGCAGAATGCCGGCCGTATCAGGCACATACTCTCTGGTGGCTGCGGCGCCGTCCATCCCCTGCGCATCGGCGGCGCGGCCGATCCGTCGAAGCGATCCGGGCTTTGCGACGACCAGATTGTGAGGCATGTCGTCGGCATTGACCAACTCAAGCACAACCGGCTGGCCAGCGATCACATCAAACCGGGTCGTGTCATAGATCATCTGGTGGGGCACGGTCCCGATGCGGACCCGCTTCAAACGCAGGTGAAGTGCATGCCCGGGCCATCGATCGACCGGGACGCGGTCCATCGCCTCCACGGCCGCCATTCGCACGTGCGACGGTCCTCGCTCCGCCCAGGGCACCATGTGTTCGATCGTCTGGGGTGTGGGCGAGACTGCCGCGAGGGCATGCATGGCCGCAATCCGCACAGGACCATCGGCATCGCCACCCACGACGATTTCATCCCGATACTCGGGGGCAGGTCGACGCTCCGTTCCCCACACCTCGTCACCGGCCTCGTT
>CAZSSV010000076.1:2694-10188 GCA_964609425.1 uncultured Isosphaeraceae bacterium
ACGCGGTATCCGTCCAGCCGCTCGTGGTACGGCCGGTCGGTCCGATTGTGCACAACCACACGATCTACGGGCAGATCTGCCCCGAGGTCCACCTCCCACCACGGGTTCGCATCACCTTCGACCGTGTGCGTCGATGTTCCAGCGCTCCACGCGCCGGTCGGATCGCCGTCCACGGCGCGGCCAGGCACGCCCCCCCACTTCGTGGTGGACTGCGTACACGTCCGGCCGGCCGCCACGTTGGCGCCCCCGCTCATGACTTCCACTTCAGCCAACGTGAGGGTGCCGGGCGCATCCAGCTCAACCCGAACCACGCCGCCCCGCACCGCGCTTCCCCCCGAGAGCGGACCACGTTCCAAAAGCCCCGCAGCCGTTTCCCGGGCCTGCTCCGGGCATGCTTGTGGCCAGCTCGACATGGCTCCGAGGAGCTCGACACGGGGCCGGGTCCCGCCTTCGGCCACGGCGTTCTGCCACGCGGCGTCCCAGCCGTCCAGCCTCGCTACCGCCGCCCATGCCAGCACGCGGACCGATTCGGCCTGGTGCTGTGTGGCAGCGGCTCGCACGGCGGATTCGATTCCCCCCAACTCCGCAGGCCCCATCGACACCAGAAGGTCGGCTGCCCCGCCGGTCGGATTCGTTCGCGCAGCGTCCCACACTTCGCCGGCGACAGGCCGGCCCGACTGCGCCGAAAGCCACTCCGCCGCCAGACGCCGGTCTTCACGTGTCAAGGTGCGACGGTCCAGCCGCTCGGCCGCGGAGAAAAAGTCAAGCGGCTCACGCTGAAGCGCCTCGTCGCTCAAGCGGCGCAGACGCCACGCTTGCGTACCCTCGCCACCAGGTGTCCCCCATGGTTCCAGCATGTGCAGGGACCGCGTCAAGACGGCCTGAGTCCCTGCGTCGATCGGCTGCCGCATGGCCAGAGCCAGCAACTCGACCGCCCGAGGATCCTGCACGAATCCGAGCGCAAGGATGGCCTCCAAGCGAACGCCCGGATCGGCGTCCAACACGGCCCGTTGGAGCCGAGGGAGCGGCTCAACGTCGTCCCGCCACGCCCGCAGCACAGCCACGGCACCGGCCCGGGCCCTCGGATCGGCCGACTCCAGCACGCGATCCAGCAGTGCCGGGTGGACCACCCCGTGGGCTTGATGGAGCCACAGAACCTCGAGCACATCGTGCGGGTCGGCCGATTCGCCCGCCCAAGCCAGGGCTTCCGGCAGGACCTCGTCTGCAGGGCGTCCCTGCAGTTCGATGCGGCTGCGTCGAACAGCCCACGGATCGCGGCTCTGAAGCGCGGCGAGCAACGCGGGAATCTCCACCTCGCTGAGCGGCTGCCAGGCGTGCGGCTGGTGGCCGTCCCGGGTGATTCTCCACACACGGCCGTGTGTGTGGTCCCGCCTCGGGTCGCGAACGCTGAATTGCATGTGCCCAACAATTGGATTGGCCCAGTCGAGCATGTAGACCGCGCCATCCGCGCCGACCTCCACGTCGACCGGCCGACAGGTGGGATCGGTGGAATAGAGAAAGTCGGGCTCAATGGCGTCGGCTGCAAACCCCGACCGATCGTCACGCAGGTCGTACCAGTGCAATCCGTGGTACCCAATGTTCTGAGGGATGACCAGCCGTCCACCGGCCGACTCGCCGAGGTGCGTTCCGCCGAGAATCTCGGTACCGCCGCCCGGTCTTCGACTTCCTGGCGTAAAGGAGGGCACGCCTCGAACGGCGGGATCACCCTTCATGTCGTCCGGGTAGTGATGCGCCCCTGCAATGTGGCTCAGCCTCCGAGATGTTGCGCTCGTCCCGTCCGTGATGATGCTCCGGCCCCACCTGTCAACCACGTGCCCCCACGGGTTCGCCCACGGCCATGACGACGCAACTTCCACGTCGCCGTTCCGCGGATTGAAGCGATACACGGCCGCGTCCGTGGAGCGAGCGGGGCCACCCGGCGATTCGATCTGTGTATGGTGAAACGTCCCCTCCTGAAAGTAGAGGCTTCCATCGGGCGGCCGCGCAAATGCAGACATCGCATGATGACTGTCCTCCGGTCCGAACCCATGAAGAACAATCTCACGGGTGTCGGAAACACCGTCTCCATCCGTATCCACAACATGCAGAAGATTGGGCTGACTGACGACCCAAGCCTCGTCGCCGTTTGTCGCAAAGCCCGTGGGCACATAGAGCCCGTCCGCAAACACCGTCAGCGTGTCGGAAACTCCATCGCGATTGGTGTCCTCGAGGTACACCAGCTTGTCATGGGGTGACTCCCCCGGCACGACATGCGGATACGTCGGCGCCACCACAACCCACAAGCGGCCATCTCCGTCGAAGTTCATCGCGATCGGGTTGGCGAGGAGCGGGAAGTTCTCTTCGCTCGCAAAGCAGTTGATGGACCATCCCTCGGGGAGCACGAAGTTGCCGATCTGCTCGGCGACCGAGGGAACGGGACGATCCTCTGGTGGCGTCGCGACCGCGTCCCAATCCGGCTCCGCCACGTCAGGCACCCATGGTGGCTCCATGCCTTCGAGAATGCGGGCCCCGTCCACCGGCTGCCCGGCGAGCAACGCCGCGTCCGCCGCCAGGGAGATGGCTTCCAGTCGGGCCATCTCCCGCGGGAAGTTGTCGACCCCGAATGGTTCGAACCGCCTGCCATAGACATACTCGGTGTTGATGGGTCGGAAGCGCTCGAACACAAACCGATTCTTTTCTCGAAGATCGTCCAGGCGGTCTGCGGAAACACCCTCCATGGCCGCGGGGTCGATCCCCAATCGGACCAGCATTTCGCGAGCGACCAGCCGGTATCCCGCGTCGTTCAAATGGATTCCATTGATGGTGAGATCCTGATCGCGGGGCATCTCGCGACTCGTGAGCCAATGCAGGTCAATGAAGGGAATCCCTCGCCTCGCCGCCTCCTCACGCATGGCCTGCGTGTACCTCCCCGCTCGGAACGAGTGCGCTTCGCCGTCGGGCATTTGCCCGCCGAGCGTCTCATGCGCCACGGGCGATACGAGCACAATGTCGTACTCTCCGTGCGCGTCGATCCAGGCAGAAAGATTGTCGCGGAACGCCAACAGTCCATCCTCGCCCTGAAACGACTCGTTCATACCGAAACATGCGATGATCACATCGGTTCCGACACGATCAAGATGCGCCTGCATCCCTTCGAAGTTGAGCGGGCGAGGCTGCAATGCCACTTCATCGGCGCTCCAGGCGAAGTTTCGCACGTGCAGATCCCAGTCTGGTCTGGCCGCTCTCAGGCCGGCCTCGAACCATGGATGGTGTTGCATGCGTTCGGCGAACGTGTTGCCAACGATGGTGATCGTGTCGCCAGGCTCAAGGTCAACCAGCGGCGAACCAGAGGCCGCAAAAATTGCAGCGAGAAGCAGCGTACTCACCGGACTTCCCCTCGACAGGTTGCAAGATAGGCCACGATATCACGTGCCTCGGCAGGGGTGAGCGTGCTTCGCATTTCAGGCATGGCGGACATCGCGCCGTACCCCTCCGCGATGACGGCTTGAGGGTCGACGACCGACTGAAGAAGCTCGGCTCTGGAGAGTCGCGCCCCCACATCCACAAGCGAGGGCCCCGCAATGCCGCCTCGCCCTTCGATCACATGGCACCGCAGGCAGGATGCCGATGCATGATGCTGCGCCAGTTCACGCCCTCTTTTGGGGTCCCCGCCATGTACCGCGGCAGCCCAGGCCAGGTCGTCGACTCGACCCGGGGACTGCGCCAGAAGAAAGTCCAACCGCGTGGCATCGGTGACATGCGACTCCACGACGGCCAGCGCGTCAATCCCTTCTTCGTCAGCGATGACCTCAAAGGCAGCCCGATGCACCGCGTCATCCGTTCCTGTCAAGCCGGAGCGAGCCAGATAGACCCCGACCTGCGGGCGTGCCAACCGAATCGCCTCGGCGTGCAACACAGATTCACCGCTCTTGAGCGCGAGGTCCACGGCCGAATCGCGCATGTCGGCATCGGCTGCAAGGTGGCGGAGGCAGTCCAGGCGAGTCTCCGCCGGCTCCTCGCTGGATCGCAGCACGTCCATGAGCGCTTGTGGGTCGAGCGACACACCGAAGCACTCCGCTGCGGCGCGGCCGCTGTCTCCAAGCGGACCTTCTGCGGTGGCGATGGCTGGAAGCAGGGCCTGCACGGTGGCCCTGTACATGGATGGATCGCGCGGAGGCACGTCCCGATATCGGCCGGTCACGCTATCACGAGGGCTCGGTACCGCCCATTCGGCCAGCCCGCGCGCGGCCTCCAGTCTGACGATCGGCGACACCGACTCGTTACCTGCCGCCCGCGCGAGCGCCGACGCATCCTCCGCCGAGCCCCGACGGACGGCCGCCTCGACGGCACGGCGACCGAAGGAGCGTGACGCGCGGCTGTCGCCTCCGGGGAGGTGCATGACCGCATCGGCCAGCGCCGGCATGGCCGCCTCAATCTCGGCGTCGTGCACTGCCCGGGCCGCCTCGGCGGCCACGAATGGATCGGGATCACGAAGTGCCAAGGCGACTTCTTCACGATGCAAGCGTCGGAGCGCCAGGACGGCACCGAGACGCACCGAAGGTTGCGCGTCGCCAAGCAGCCCGACGAGTTGTTGCGTATCGCCCGCGCCTGCGAGCGCCATCACACACGCATGACGAATCCATGGATCTTCGTTGTCATTGGACCAGAGAACCTCTGCAGCAGCATCGACAGCCTCGCCGCCACCGAGCTTCCCGAGGGCGATCAGTGCGTGGTAGACGACCCGTGGCGACTCGTCGAACGCGAGGCCAGCGAGATCGTCGACCGCCTCAACGTAGGCGAGATCTCCAAGCACCTTGGCGACCTGCGCTCGGGTCGCTGCGTCGTCGTGCCATGCAAGCTCCTGGAGACTTCGGCCGGCCTGCGTGCCGCCGCCCATCCGACGATCCAGGACGCCCATGCCCCAGATCGCGTGCAGCCTGGCGAGTTGATGATCGCCTGCGGCCACGCGCTGCAGCGCGGCCAGGCCCGCATCGCCACGCTCAGCAAGTTCCCACTGAGCACGAATCCGGATGCGCATGTCCTGGTGTTCAAGCAGATCGGCCAGCGCATCGATGGGGCGATGGTCGAATCCATCACGCACGAGACGGCTGGTCTCCTCGACGACCGGCGCCGCACCGGCAGTCTCGTGCGTGATCCGCCACAGCCTGCCTGTCGCTGTACTCCCCCAACCCGTGACCCAATCTGAGACGTACACCGACCCGTCCCACGCCATGTCGACATCCGTACACAGCACGCCTTCGACAAACGGGTGGATACCCACGACCTCGAAACCGGCACCCTTGGGCTCGACACCGAAGGCCAGCACACTGCTGTGTTGGGGAGTGCCGCGGAAGTCGCACAGCAGGAATCGATCGTCATACCGATCGTCGTGCCCCGGCCCAGGCAGGTACATCAGGCCGGCCGGCCCGCTGCCGATGTACGCCAGTGGTGGAAGCACCCACGCCGGCCGCCCTTCATGATCGGTCCTCCAGACGCCCTCCTGCACCCACGGCCCGCGCTCGTTGTCGCCGCCAAGCGTCTGATAGGCCATGTCCCACCCGGTTTCGCCACCTTCTGCGACATACACGACGCGTGCCCGGTCCTCGCTGTCCGAGTTGTTGTCGCCCGTGAAGAGATTGCCCCACCGATCGAACGCCAACTCCTGCGGGTTCCGCAGGCCGCGATGAAAGACTTCGAGGCCGGAACCATCAGGCTCACACCGAAAGACCGCACCACTGTGAGGGTCTGCGAGCACGCGGCCGTCCGGCAAGTCTACGTGGTATCCCCGGTCACCAATCGACCAGTAGATTCGCCCGTCAGGACCCATCACCAGCCCGTGCATGTCGTGCCCACGGAGGGCGACGCGAACGCCGAAGCCCCGGTAGAGCGACGTCTGTTCATCCGCCAGGCCGTCCCCGTCAACGTCACGCAGACGCCACAGGTTGGGGATGTTGGTGTACCAGATGTCACCGTTCAGGGCCATGAGCCCGGCACCGCCACCATCGAGCACTTCGTTGAAGGGGCCGGCGAATCGCGTTCGCTCGTCGTAGACGCCATCACCGTCTGTGTCCCGCAGCCGCACGACGTCATCGGCCCACTCGCGATAGAAGTCGACGCCGTTCTCGCGTTTGTGCGCCCACTTCTCAAAGACGCGATAGCGGTCTTCGACCGTCCGCGACGCCAGATCGTCGACCAGCCAGAACGGAGAGTGACGATTGTCTTCGACGCCGCGGTCCTGCCGCTGCGTCTCAGCCAGATAGAGGTTTCCCGCGTCGTCAAAACAGAATGCCGCCGTGTCGAGCATCGTCGGATGATCTGCCGCGAGGTCAACTCGATACCCCTCCGGAACGGAGGGTTGTGGCAGGTCGGTCTGCATCAGCGCCACGAGCACACATGCCAGCATTCCAGGCGTCCTTCTCCCCCTCCTGCGCGAACTAGAACGAAATGGAGGTCCGCCAACCCCAGATGACCGCGGTGTCGATGCCGACTCCAGGATCGCGGACCACCTGAATCACCGGACCGGTGTCGGTCGAGGTTGTCATGCGAACTCTCCAGTACCACTCCAGCATCAACTGTTCTCCGCCGGGCATTGGATCGCTGGCGGCCCCGACAGAACCCAGATAGCCGACGCCATACACACCGCCTGGAAGCGACGTGCCGCCGAGACCAGGAGCTTGATAGAAGCCGGCCGCCGCACGGCCATAAGGCGTGATGTGGGCGTACTCAAACGCGATTCCGGTCTGGCAACTCTGAAGGCCAAACGGGTGGGAAATGCCGATGCCGCACGACACAGCAAAGTTGGAAACGGTGACGTCCTGGCTCCCCCAACCGACGCGGCAAAAGACCGTGGCGTGATCGGCAACCGCCTGGTCCATATTGAACGTCACGCCCGGCCCGCCGATGTTTCCGTCGCCGAGGGGGTTCTCCATCGCGTTGTACCAGCCCATGAAGCGAAGGTGCCCTTCACGCTGCTTCCCGTTCACTTCCGGAAAGATGCGGATATCCAACTCGCAGATCGTGAAGAGGTGTGCCCACCCGAGACCGTCAAACCCACTGGTGTCGCCCGCGCTGGCAGAGTTGAGCGTGCCGGCCCGAATGGTCGCATTCTCGTCGAGATCGGCAGAAAGCGTCAGTCCCGCACCGCGAGATGGGAATGGATTGGTCAGGCTCTGGTTGAAGTCGAGCGCCATGAATCCGGTGATCGGATCGTAGGCGACCGCATTGGCATCGAAAAAGCTGGCATCGCTGATCTTTCCAATCCGCAGGCGTACGGAGTCCTCAAAGAACGACTGCTGCCAGTAGAGCTGCACCGATGCGCCGGGCCCAACGAGGATGTTGTTGACGATGGCCGGGTTTCCAACGCCTGGACCCATGTATGGCTCGAGCGGCGTACCCACTCCGACATTGTTCTGGAGCAGACATGAGATCTGTCCATAATCTCCGTGGTCTTGCCACAACGTCCATGTGCTGGCGACGGCCTGCCACAACAGTGAC
>CAZSSV010000077.1:0-10005 GCA_964609425.1 uncultured Isosphaeraceae bacterium
CTGCGCGATGCGACCTGCGGTTCTTCTCGTCCGGGGAAAGTTCTGCACTGGTCACGCCTTCTGGAAGGAGAAGCAGCGGGTCGTACCCGAACCCATTCTCGCCTCGAGGCGCCCGAGCCAGCACTCCCTCAAACGTACCCCGCGACTCAGCCACGATCGTTCCGTCCGGGTCGGCAACACACATGCAGCAGACGAATCGAGCCGTGCGGTCCGAGTCCTCTACATGGATCATGGCATCAAGAAGTTTGGCGTTGTTTGCAGCGTCCCGCTCGTGTCGACTTGCTCCCACACCCGCCCAGCGTGCACTTCGCACACCCGGCTGCCCGCCAATCGCGTCCACTTCGAGTCCTGAATCGTCGGCCAAGCACCGGCGCCCCGTCGCCCGGGCGTATCCAATCGCCTTGAGCCGGGCGTTTCCCTCAAAGGTATCGGCGTCCTCGACCGGCTCTGGCGGCGCGTTGTCCAGCGAACCCAACCCGGCGACCTCGATGCCAAGTGGGGTGAGGATGGCAGACACTTCTTCGAGCTTGTGCGGGTTCGATGTCGCCAGCAGGATCGACCCTTTGCTCACGGCCGCTGCCAGGCGCTGGGAACCTCGCCGTGCGTGGCGATCACTCGACTGCGAATGCCCCCACGCCCACGCCAGTCGGTGATCACCTGGATCCACCGGGGGCCCATCGCCGCGACGAGATCGTCGAGAATCCGGTTGGTGACCGCCTCGTAGAAGATCCCTTCGCCGCGGAATGACTGGCAGTAGAGCTTGAGGCTCTTGAGCTCAATGCACGCCGCATTCGGCTCGAACCTGACTGTGATCACGCCAAAGTCCGGATGGCCCGTCTTGGGGCACACCGATGTGAACTCCTCATTCACATGCTCGATCAGAAACGGCCGGTCGGTCGGCGACGGGAAGACTTCCAGCAGGGATGCGTCCGGCATGTGCGGCATGGTAGTGCGGTAGCACCGAGAGCGCGTACCATTCCCGCCATGCGAACGTGCGTGCTCATCATGTCCACACTCTGCCTGCAGGGGTGTTTCCTGTTCAGCCAGGGCGACCGACAGGCCCGCCATGCGCTCGTCGAAGCGCAGCAGTCACGAGCCGACTCCGCCATGGCCGACGGGGATTATGCAGAGGCCGCGCAACTGTTTCAGGAGATTCTGGCCGTCGATCCCGACAACGTCCCGGCCTGGATCGGTGTGGGCGGGGCGTACTCGGAGCTGGGCGAGTGGTCTCGAGCCGAGCCCGCCTATGCCCAGGCGTGTGAGCGGGAACCAGCGTCATACGACGCCCAGTTTGGGCATGGCCTGTCGCTTCAGATGCTCAATCGACTCATCGACGCGGTTGCGGCTTACCACCGAGCGCTCACCATCGACCCGATGAGCAGTGAGGCGAGCCTCGGGGTGGCGACGAGTTACCTGCAACTCGACGAGCCGCAGCATGCGCTCCCGTTCGCGGAGCGGGCCGTGACGTTGGCGCCGGACGATGGCCGCGCCTGGATCAGTCTCGGCGCCGCCGCCGAACAGACCGGTGACGACGGCGCGGCCCTCGAGGCGTATCTGGCGGCATCCGAACGGCTGGGGAGTTCGCCCGAACTCAAGCACAACCTGCTGCACGCCTACGCACGCGCCGGCCGCTACCGCGAAGTCGTCGGTATGGCGAGAAGTATGCTCGCCGACGGATCGTCCGCCGAAGCTGCTGAGCGAATGGGATGGGCGTGGTTCCGTTTGGGCGAGTATGGAAAGTCGGCAGAGGCATACCGACTGGCAGTCGAGACGGACCCGGACATGTGGCACGCCTGGAATGGGCTCGGCGTCAACGCATTGAACCGCTGGCTCCTCAGCGAGCAGACCGACGAGCCTGCTCAACGCGAGGCCCGCGAGGCGTTTGGTACCTCACTTCGACTCCATCCCGACCAGGCCAAAGTGCAGACGCTCGTCGAGCGATACGGGCTTCTGTAGCCTGGCGGACTACTTGCCCGCAACCATCGGCGGGGCCTTCCTTGGCGTGATGCCGAGCATGGATGCGGCCCGTTCGACGATGTTCGTGTGCGAGAGACTGCACTGCTCAAGGATCGACGCTTCACTTCGAGCCGACTTCGGTATGCGAGTCACATGCAGCGGCTCGACTGTGAAGGCGTCTCCGGCCTTGACACACGCCTCGGCCACCGCCGAGAAGAGGCCTCCGCCGTAATTGTCCTCGACGACCAGCACATTGCCACCGTTTTCATTGGCGATGTCGAGGAGACGGTCTTCGTCGAATGGAAGCGAATAACAGTCCACAAGGGAGGCGTCCACGCCGAGTTTGTCGAGTCCGTCGAGTGCCTTGTTGCACTCATGCACCATGTAGCCCGCCGAAACAATAAGAAGATCGCGCCCCTGCATCAGCACTTCCATGCCGCCGAACGTGAACTCGGTGTTCTCGTTGTACAGAAACTCAACGTCGGGGCGATGGACACGCATGTAACACATACCGTCGTGTTCAGCCATGAGTTGTGTCAGGCGGTAGGCGGCCCATGCATCGGACGGATGAAGCGTCCAACAGGCCGGGCCTCCGGAATGCCCCTGCGCGCTTCCAAGGCTCCGGAACCACGCGACGTCCGGGAGGGACATCTGACTCGGGCCGTCGGCTGCCAGCGAAATGCCCGAGTGTGACCCGACGATCTTCATGTTGGCCCCGGAATTCATCGCCATTTCGATCTGGTCATATCCCCGCGTGACGAACTTGGCGAAGGTCGAGCAGAAGGGAACCTTGCCAGCGGCCGCCAGCCCGGCGCCCACGCTGTACATGTTCTGCTCAGCAATGCGGCACTCGGCGAAGCGGGAAGACAGGTCGGCATCGTCCGCGAACCACTCCGCGAAGGTCGAGTTTCGTACGTCGGCATCCAGTGACCACACACGCCCATCCGTATGACCGATGGACCGTAGCCCCAACCCGAACGCCTTTCGAGTGGAGAGTGACCCTGCCTGCAGCATGGTTCGCATGTCCCATCGGTCGGCAGCTTCGCGGAACCCGACCGGTTCGGTCACGGTCGCAGTGGGCCGCTCGGCGGTTGCAGGTGGATGAATGGTGAGCGTCGCGCCCTCGATCGACCCGCTGTAGGCCGCACCGCTTGCGGAGAGTTCTCGAAGCACGGTCTCAAGTTTCTCGCCGGTCGCCGGCTTGCCGTGCCAGCCGCCGCCCTGCATGGACGGAACTCCCCAGCCCTTGACCGTCTTGGCGACCACCGCCATGGGCGTGCTGCAGCCGCCCGCGAAGGTGTCAAGCGCGGTGCGGATCTGAGCGGGATCGTGGCCATCAAGGGTCACAACCGTCATGCCTGCGGCCTCCAACTTGGCTGCAATCCGCGCTGGCGACTGCTGCTCGCTCACACCCCCGGCCTGGCCATAGGCGTTGCAGTTGAAGATGGGCAGCACCCCGGTCAGACCGTGCTCCACGATGAAGTCGACGGCCTCCCAGATCTGCCCCTCCCTGGACTCGCCGTCACCAATGAGGCAATAGATACGTTGGTCCAGTTCGTCTCCGCGAGCGGCCAACCCAAGCCCGGCCGCCACGGAGAGGCCTTGCCCCAGTGATCCTGTCGCCGCATCGAAAAACGGAAAGCCCTCACGCGGGTTCGGGTGGCCGTCCAGCGGCGAGTCCGTCTCGCGGAAATGCTCGAGATCCTCCACCGTGCACGGTCGCATGTCCCCGGGCGTTCCAATCATGGCCCCGAGGTCGGCAAAGGCCGCGTAGATGATCGGTACGGCATGCCCCTCGGACAGGACCAGTCTGTCCGCCGTCTTCAGTCCCGGATTCTCAGGCACCCACCGCATGCCGTGGTAGAGCAGGGAGGTCACCAGATGACCCAAACTCAGGGCCGTCGTGGGGTGGCCGCTGCCGGCGTGTCCACACATCGTGAGAGCGAGCGAGTCAAGGCGGACTGCCTTGGCGTGTACGGCGGCTTCAAAAGACATCGGGAGACGCTCCAAACGGGTCAAAATGGGTCAAAATGGCACGGACAAGGCAAGGGAATGAGTATCGCAACACCGGGTCCCGGCGGCAAGGGCGATCGGCCACGGATGCTACACTCCGTCCGCTTTCGGTCCCTCTGGAGGTAGACGAGTCATGGCGTTGAAAGTGATTTGCGATCAAGGAGCGCTCTCCGACGCGCTCAACACCGTCTCGGCGGTCGTGGCCTCCCGAACGCCGACGCCAGTCCTCACCTGCATCAAGCTCACAGGGGCGGACGGCCGGCTTCACCTGGCCGCCACCGACGGTGAAATCTCACTCCAATTGCAACTGGACCGGGTCGAGGTGGACAGCGACGGCGAGTCACTCGTGCCGGCCGACAAACTCACTCAGATCGTCCGTGAGTGCGGCGATCCGACCGTGACCCTCGAGGCCGAAGGGCACGCCCTGCACATCAATGCCGGTGACTCCCATTTCAAGGTCTACGGGTTCGATCCGGCCGAGGCCCCCGCACTCGAAGGCTTCGACGAATCGGCGACTGACTGTGAGCTCCCGAGCGGCCGGCTCTCGACCATGGTCAGCCGCAGCCTCTTTGCCGCGGCCGTGGAGCACACCCGGTACGCCATCAACGGCGTGCTGTACGACCGCGATGGCAAACGGCTTCGCTTCGTCGCCACCGACGGCCGCCGTCTGGCCATGGCGTCGGGGGATTGCAAGAGTTCGTCCGAACAACAACAGTGCATCATCCCGGGAAAGGCGCTGAGTTTGATTCGCAGGCTGGCGGGCTCGCCGGACACTCCGGTTCGGATTGCGGTCGCCGACGCTCGCATCACGCTTCAGTTTGACGACCCTGACGGGCCGGCCACACTGGCCAGTTCGCTCGTGGAGGGTCGGTTCCCTCCCTTTGAGGATGTCATCCCGCGGGACCAGGACAAAAAGGTCGTCTTCGATCGAGACACGCTCCGCAGCGCCATTCGCCGCGCCAGTCTGCTGACCAATGAGGAGTCGCGCAGCGTCCGCATGAGGTTTGAGGAGTCGAAACTGACGCTCACCAGCCATGCCCCGGAGATGGGCGAAGCGGTCGTACATCTTGAACTCAAGGACTACGGCGGCGAGACGCTGGAGATTGGGTTCAACCCGACCTACATTGCCGACGCGCTCAAGGTCATCGACGAGTCGGAAATCACGCTGGAATTGAAGGCCGCCAACAAGCCGGGTCTCATCCGGGCCGGCCGCGACTTCACCTACGTGCTGATGCCCGTCAACGTCTGACGGCCCGCCGCTACCGCTTGTACTTCACACCGCAGCCCCACGCTTGTGTCGACGAGGGCGACGGCTGTTCCCCCGCCTTGAGGCGTTTCACGGCCTCGAGCACGTGATTGGTCGCCGTTTCCCGGTGCTCGTTCTTCTGGTCGTCATCGAAGGCCCCCTGGTATCGCAACACGCCCGACGCATCGATGACGTACATATGAGGTGTCGTCTGCGCTTTGTACGCTCGGCCGACGACGCCCTCGTAGTCAATCAGGATCGGTGCCGCGATGTTCCACGTGGCTCTGGCCGCCTTGTCCCCTTCAATGACCTCGTCTCTGGTGCGCCGCCGCGCCGATGAGTCGACCAGCAGAAAGGTGATCGTCGGATCGATTGCTCGAAGCTGCCTGTGCAGTTCAGCGGCCTTTCCCGAGGCGTGGATGGCATGTGGCGACTGCCGACCACTGAACGGACACAATGCGTTGAACCATTCCAACACCACGATGCGGCCGGAATAGTCAGACAACGCGCGTGATGTGCCGTCGGTATCGACCAACGTGAAGCCCGGCGCAGGCAGCCCGACCACCGCCTTGGTGGGGGCTGCAGGCGCGGCCTCTGGCTTGGGGGTCGGCGCGGGGGTCGGCGTGGCAGCCGCGGCGATCATGAGCATGGCGGCGACGCACACTCCGCACGCAATGTGGCTGGCGTTGGTCATGGTGCAGGTCCTCTCAATCGTTGGGCCGTCGAACCAGTCTCGCTTCACTCCATGGGCAGATTCACCATCCAGGCCGGATCATGGACCCCATCCCCAAAGGTCAGCAGGCCTTCCAGGCGCATCGCCTCGTCGCCGGCCTTGGCTTCATCGTAGTCAAGCGGAACCGTCAGCACGAAGGCATTCTGATCGATGGTCATGACAGGCACTCCGTATGTGACGCCAGCTGCGCGAATGGGCAGGAAGTCCGGCTCGCCGGCTGGATCGGTCGGGCCACTGATACGGAGCGTGGGGCCCTTGAGCTGGGTGATCGTTCGAGGACGCGTTGACACAGGCTGTGGAATGGCCCGAGCCTGCGTCGCGGCCGCTGTGGGACCGCCAGCAGGTGCGGCGGTCGGTACGTCGAGCGTGGCCGACGATTCGCCGAGCCAGCACTGTGTGCGGCAGGCGAGCCAGTCGGCCCGAATCCCCAGTGGCACCGGGGTGCCCGCTTGCCAGGAATCGGGAAGCGTGAGCTGAACTGCAAACCGCGACGTCCCGCCGTGCACACGAACGGGGCCAGTCGTGCCTGCGACCAGTTGGGGCCTGGGGAAGCGCGTCGGACCAACAACACAGCCTTCCGGGGCGGTCACGCCGATGCGGGTCGGCATGCCGCTGGATCCCGGATCTTTCCAGTAGATGTACCACCCCGTCGGAATGGCCAGCGTGCACACAACTTCAAATGTCTGGCCAGGCGAGGCATGCGCTACGGTGGCCGCAACGCTCATATCAATCTGGGGTGGTTTCTCGGCCGCCGCAGCGGCCCCATGCACACACAGCACCACCGACATCAGATTGGTCCAGGCACCCATACACGCAGCGTAGGGCCAATGCGGGCAGACTGGTATGGTGCTCGGTCATGAACGCATCCTCCATACTTCGGCGGCGTGGGGCAGGCCTCGCGGCTGCCGCGCTGATGGCGTGTTCGGTGGGTTGTTCCAAGTCGTACAGCGACAAGGATGTGCATTGGCTGAGCCTCGATGACGCCCGCCACGCCATCGCAGACACGGGCGGGTCGTGGATTTCAGAGCCCGTACCCAACGCGTGGATCGATCCTCGGGACGAGGTCTTCTATCGAGTGGGCCACATTCCCGGTGCCCTGAATGTTCAACTCTCCGATCCTGGTGCCTTCCAGCGCTTGTCCGGTTACGGCGTTCTGGTGGTGTACGGAGAGGCGTATGAAGCCCCGCTCGCAGATGCCCTGATCAAGGCACTCCTGAAGGGTGGCATGAAGGATGTCAAGGGCCTGAAGGTCGGCTACGAAGGATGGATCGCGGCGGGCGAGAAGATCGAAAAAGGCGAGGACGCGGCCCGCGCGCCGGGCGCTCGCCGCGGCGATCGTTGGCAGCGGCAACCCGTCGAGGATGAGTAACCCGACCGCTCACCCGATTGACCTGCTGCACATGGGTGTTCCTGGTGCGATTGCAGCGTGGCTCGTGCGCGGCCCGGAGGGCGACGTGCTGATCGAATCGGGGCCGGCAAGCACCGGTGAGACACTCGACCTCGGACTCCACGCCTGTGGTGTCGACCCTGGCTCGCTATCGGCCGTACTCCTGACGCACATTCATCTTGACCACGCCGGCGGTGCGTGGCGGTTCGCGGAACGAGGCGTTCCGGTTCACGTGCATGCTGCGGGCGCTCGACACATGGTCGACCCAACACGCCTGGAACGCAGCGCCCGCACCATTTATGGCGACCGCTTCGACCCACTGTGGGGCCCATTGAATCCGTGCCCCGCCGGACTGGTCCATGCACGAGATGACGGCGATGTCGTCGATGTCGCCGGATTGCAATTCACCGCCCTCGAGACGACCGGTCATGCCGACCATCACCATGCATGGCATCTGGCCGAAACGGGTGAGCTCTTTGTCGGCGACGCCGCTGCCATGCGGGTTCCTGACACCGGCTGGATCACGGTACCCATGCCCCCGCCCGAGTTCGATTTGGACCGGTGGCTCGCGACCATCGACCGCATCGAGGCCGGGCCATGGACCAAACTCCGCCTCACCCACGGCGGTACGGTCCGCGACATCCCGGCCCACCTTCAGCAGCTCCGCTCGTCGATGCACGCGCAGGTCGATTGGATCACCACGCACACGGGCCCGGGGCGGCGTGATGCCTATCTGGACATGCTCCGCGGCCAGGCGGCGGCCTGGGACGTCCCCGAGGACCTCTTTCAGACCCACGTCACCCGCGGGCTGGTGGACATGAATCTCACAGGCGTCGATCGGTGGGCCGCCAAACAGGCCCGATAGGGGCCCCTCACGGGCTCAGACCCGCCCATCCAGAACGGTTTTTCCACGTCCCGCCCCATCGCCCGAACCGGGTCACATGCCCGGCGTCTTGTCCCATAGCAGGTGATATGAGCATTGGGACACGCACAATCTGGCTGACCGTCGCCGTCTTGGGTGCGATGGGCCTCTCCGGGGCCCGGGCCGCCCCCATCACGGCCGGGAAGTACGCGTCCAACCCCGTTCTTTCGGGGAAGGGTGACTGGTCCGGCGTGCACGCGGTTCGCCCCAGAGCCGGGCTGCAGATTCTGCCCGACTCGCCGCTGAAACTCGAATCGGCACCGGGGGGGAGCGCGAGCTCCGGCATCGTCGGCGATCCTGCCGGGACCATTCGACTGCAGCAGTGGAAGGGTCACGTCCGGGGTGTCGTTCGATCACCACGCTTCGGCACCTACCTCATCAAGCAGGCTCCGGGCCGCCCCGCAGTCGTGCTCGAGTTGGACCCAGCAACCCTCGTGGGGTGCGAGGCCGACGCCGCATCGCTCGGGATCGACGGTGACGGCGGTGACCCGGGGGCACCCGCGCCGCCACCTCCCGCCGACGGCGATGCCCCTGACGGCGACGATGGTGGCGTCGTCGACCTGCTTGTGGCCTATACGCCCAGTGCGCTGGCCAATGCTGGAAGTACCGAGGCCATGGAGACGGCGATTCACGGATGGGTCAATGAGTGCAACGACGTCTACCGCGACAGCAACACCGCCGCCCGCGTTCGACTCGTCGGCACGGCTGCGACATCCTTCGCGGAAACTGGCTCCTACTCCTACATGCTCTCGCGGCTGGCAGGCCAATCAGACGGGGACATGGATGATCTGCACGCCACACGCGATGCGCTTGGCGCGGACGTTGTCATGCTCATCGTCACCGACTCGAGTTCGTGTGGCATCGGGTACACGATCAAGAACGATTCAACCGGTCTTCCCCACGCCGCGTTTGCCGTGGTCCGTGACTACTGCGCCGACATTCAGTTCAGTTTCGCCCATGAGCTCGGGCATGTGATGGGGTGTTGCCACGATGCCGACCATCCAGGCTCATGCGCCGGCGGCGCCAGTCTGTACCCGCACAGTTTCGGTCACCGATTCACCGGCGACAGCAACGACTGGCGAACCGTCATGGCCTATTCAGACAGTTCATCCGACCCGTGGACGCCAAAGGTCACCTACACACGGATCGGCCTGCTCTCCAACCCTGACATCGACTACGACAACGCCGCTTGTGGGACCGCCACGGCGGACAATGCGGCGACCCACGACAGCATGCGGTCGGTCACGGCGGCCTATCGGACCTCCGTCACGCCCATCAGTTGCCCGGGCGACCTTGGCGAGGACGCCGTCGTGGGCGTCGACGATCTGCTGGACATGCTGGCGTACTGGGGGGGTCTGCAGCCAGCGGTGACCGGGTCGCTCCGGGCCGACCTCAATGGCGATGCCTCCATCGACACCGCCGATTTACTGGTGCTTCTGGCCGAATTCGGGCCCTGCCCCGGCTGATCGGGGGCAGATTCTCGAAACCAGCCCGCATCCACAGATCCATCCTTGCGGAAGGTTCCATGTGGACGTACGTTGAGAGGCCCGGATCCGGGCACGATGCGCGATCTGTGCGTCAGATGTGGGTGGGTGTGCCCTGAGGATTCGGCAAAGACCCCGGTGGGGGTCGCAAGAGGAGAGTTTCATGCTTCGAACAGCCGCAACCGCCTGCATCGCGGGCTTGAGCATCGCCGCCGCCACCATGCCTGCATCGGCCGGCGGACCGACGCTCACCACCCAACGCAG
>CAZSSV010000078.1:0-1009 GCA_964609425.1 uncultured Isosphaeraceae bacterium
GTTTCGTCAGGCACGAATGCTCCTGGATGATGTCGCTGACGAACTGAGAGATGAAGGTCACTCGGTGTCAGACGGCATTCCCGTCGGCATGATGGTCGAAGTGCCCAGTGCGGCGATCATGGCTTCAACCTTTGCCAGAGTGGCCGATTTCTTCTCGATCGGGACCAACGATCTGATCCAGTACACGGTCGCCGTGGACCGGGGCAATGAGCGGGTGGCCAGCCTGTACACCGCCGCGAGCCCGGCCGTTCTGCGGCTCGTCAAGACGGTTGTACGGGCCGCACAGCGTCGAAACGTCCCTGTGAGCGTTTGCGGGGAGTGCGCGAGCGATATCACGTACACTATGCTCTTGTTGGGACTCGGCCTTCGGAGCCTCTCGCTCGTCCCCGCTCAGATCCCCCGGGTGCGTGAAGTCATCCGGCGTGTGACGTTGGAAGACTGCGAGCGGCTTGCAAGGCGTATCGGATCCCTTGACTCCGAGCGGACCATCCTCAAAGTGCTCCGCGACGAACTCATTCGTGTGCTACCCGAGATCGACGGCGATTTGGATGAAGATTGACCACCCGCCGCACTGCGAGATAGGCACAGAACCAATCATCGGCCGTTGCGCCGATGGAGTGGCCGCCACAGGTCGCGTGCACGTGCACGCCGCTGGCCGGAACTCCATCCGCAAGACTGCCACGAACCGCTTGACCATGACACCTCTTCGAAACACGGAAACGAGCATGCCCCCCGGCCTCCGGCCGGCGCGGGGTCGTCGTCCCTCCGCAGGTGGGAGTCGTGTACCTGGTCGACCACAACCACAAAGGACATACTGTGGCCAAGAACACACGCGCGAAGCAGGACGCTTCTGCGGGCGAGATCATGCTCGTCAACGATGTACCGGGGGAGGAGTGCCGGGTCGCAATCCTGCGAGACGGGCGCCTCGAGGACCTGTTCACTGAGCGAGCCGCGACGGCGACGAGCGTCGGGAACATTTACAAGGCGAAAGTCAGCAACGTAGAAGGCG
>CAZSSV010000078.1:1019-10001 GCA_964609425.1 uncultured Isosphaeraceae bacterium
GGCGCCATTCAAGCGGCCTTCGTTGACTACGGGCAGGCCCAGCGGGGCTTTCTGCACATCTCCGACCTGCACCCCAGGTACTTTCCCGGAGGGGAGCAGTCGGAAAAAGTCGGTAAGAAGACCGCCCACCGAGATCGGCCGCTCATTCAGAAGGCGCTCAAGCGAGGCGACGAACTCCTCGTACAGGTGCTGAAGGAAGGCATTGGAACCAAGGGGCCCACCCTGACGAGCTATCTGTCCATCCCGGGCAGGCTGATGGTGATGATGCCGTACATGGACCGTGTGGGCGTCACCCGCCGGGTGGAGGACGAAGACGAGCGCAAGGCGATGCGGAAAGTCCTCGACTCGCTCGATCTTCCAGATGACTTTGGATTCATCCTCAGAACGGCGGGCATGGGGCAGACCAAACGCGAACTCAATCGCGACGTGGCATACCTCACTCGAATGTGGAAGGTGATGGAGAAGCGGATCGACAAGATCGGCTCTCCTGCGGAACTGTACACCGAGTCGGATCTCGTTCTGCGAACGGTTCGTGACGTGTTGCGTCCGGAGATCGAAGCCATCGTTGTGGACTCGGAAGACGCGTACCATCGCGTCGCTGGATATCTGAGGGTGATCGCGCCCCGGTCGGCACCACCTGTCGTCCATTACAAGCGATCGTTGCCACTCTTTCACGCATTCAACGTCGAGCGACAGATCGAGACGATCCACGCCAGAGAGGTGGATCTTCCAAGCGGTGGTCGGCTTGTGATCGACCAGACCGAAGCGTTGGTCGCCATCGACGTCAACTCCGGGCGCAGTCGTTCGGCACGCGACAGCGAGACCAACGCCTACAGGACCAACCTCGAGGCCATCGAGGAGATCGCCAGACAACTTCGGTTGCGAGACCTGGGCGGGCTGGTGATCAACGATCTCATCGACATGAGGCAGCGGTCCCGCCGCAAGGAGGTGTACGAGAAGTTTGGCGAGATGCTCAAGGTCGATCGTGCCCGAACGACCATCCTTCCGATCAGTGAGTTCGGGATTCTCGAAATGACCCGCCAACGCATGCGTCCGAGCATTCGGATGGCCAACTACGTCGAGTGCCCGGGCTGCGCCGGCCACGGTGAAGTCAAGGCCCCGGACATGGTGGCCGCCGACGCCGTCCGCGAAATCGGATACCTGCTGCATTGTGGGGAGACCGCCAAGTTGGAGGTCGTAGTCTCGCCGCGGGTCGCCTCGTCGCTGCTCTCCACCAAGCGACGCGTCCTCGACGTGATTGAGGACCGGATGGGCAAGCCCGTGGACGTGCGGGTCAGCGAGAGCATTCCTGTTGATCGCGTCGTCTACTACGCCTATGACGCGCGAGGCGCCGATCTGGACCTCGAGAAGCTCACGCCGGGTGCGAAACCCACACTTGAAGCCCTCATGGCCGAGCCGGACGGCAGCGATGAGCGTGAAGCGTTGAAGCGGTCCGGCCGACGCCGCGGCCGCCGTCGCGCCAAGGCCCCTCCGGCCGACGCGGCAGCCATCGCGCTCTCTGGCGAGTTCCAGCGAGAGTTGGATGCATTGGAGGCCGAGGCCGATCGGGAGGAGGCCGATGAGCCCACCGCCGAGGCGACCTCCAAGAAGCGTCGCCGCCGCCGCCGTCGTCGCCGGAAGCTCACACCGCTCATTGAAGTGGCTTCGCGGCTCTACGTGCTTGCCAAGGCGATGGAGTTGACCTCCAAGGAAATCATCGCTCGCTGGGAAGCCTCTGGAGGGGAGAAGAATACCGGCTTTGTCCTCAACAGCCACATGTCAACCGTGACGCCAGAGCAGGCATCGACCATTCAAGGGTGGTTCGAGAAACTCGAAGAGCCACAGGGTGGTGAGGATGCCGATGATTCAGTCGAACCGCCTGTGGACGACGAGGCCAAGCCTCGCAAACGCCGTCGCCGGCGTCGCCGTGGTTCGGGTGGTTCAGAGCCGGTTGAAGCGAGCAGTCAAGCGAGCGGCGAAGTTTCGGAGGACTCCGACGAGAAGCAAGCGTCCAAGCCTCGGAAGAAGCGGGCGAAGAAGAAGGCCGCCAAGAAGACAAGGGAGGCGAGCGAGCCAGCCGCCGAGGAGACCAGCGATGGCGACACGCCGGCGAAGAAGAAGCGCTCTCGCCGTCGAACCCGCAAGAAAGCCGACACCAAACCTGAGGCGACTCCGGCCGAAGATATGCCAGAGAAGCCCAGACGCCGCACGCTGTACAGCAGCAGCAGGCGAAAGTTGGCGCCCGGTGCTGCGGGCGAAGCGCTTGCACAGTCGGAGTCCTGACCGATGAGCGGCGGGCCGGGCATCGTCATTCTCGGTTCCACGGGATCGATCGGGCGCAACACCGTCGAGGTCGTTGAGCACCTCAGGCGTTGTGGTGGCGGGGACTTCCCGGTCCGAGGCCTTGCTGCAGGCAGCAATGTGACGCTTCTCGCTGAACAGGCCAGGCGGCTCGGGGCCGACAATGTCGCCATCGCCGACCCCCGCGCAACCTGGACCGGAGACGCGACGGCCCTGTCCGGGAAGGACGCGGCCGCTCGCCTCGTTCGCGAGTTTGCCGAACCCGGAGACATCGTTCTCGCGGCCATCGTTGGAGCTGCTGGCATCGACGCGGTGTTGGCAGGCGTCGAGCGAGGGTGTCGGATTGCGCTGGCGAACAAGGAGTCGCTCGTGGCGGCGGGGGCTGTCGTGATGCCGGCGGCGCGCGCAGCTGGGGTCGATGTCCTTCCGGTGGACAGCGAGCACAGTGCCATCTTCCAATGTTTGCATGGGCACGCGCCGGGCGTCGAGGTGGAGCGGCTGGTCCTGACCGCGTCTGGCGGGCCGTTCAGAGGCCGCAGCCGCGCGGACATCGAAGGTGTCACGGTCGATCAGGCGCTGGCACACCCCACGTGGAACATGGGACCCAAGGTCACAATCGATTCGGCGACGCTTGCCAACAAAGCCTTGGAGGTGATGGAAGCCCACTGGCTGTTTGATCTTCCTGCCGAGCGGATCGATGCCATCGTGCACCCTCAATCGATCATCCACGGATTCGTCGAGTTCGTCGACGGATCCGTGCTGGCACAAGCGGGGCCGCCCGATATGCGCACGCCCATACAAGTGGCGATCACGTGGCCAGAGCGTTGTGAGGCGACGGGCCACCGTATGGATTGGCAGTCGCTGGGAGGACTTCAGTTTGAGCCGGTGGACCACGACACCTTTCCGATGATTCGTCTGGCGTGGAATGCCATACGCGCCGGTGGGACAGCTGGTGCGGTTTTGAACGCGGCCAATGAGGTGGCTGTCGAGACGTTCCTTCATGGGGGGATTCGATTCGCCGACATCTTCGCGCTGGTGGCCGACGCGTGTGAAGCCTGCCCGCCCCGGGATGCGGCCGATCTGAGTGAGATCATCAACGCGGATGTGGAGGCACGCGGCTGGGTGCGTGCCAACCTTCCAACTGGCACACGGACATAGGAACCTGGAATGGATCTGCTCGTATCCGGCGCTAACATCTTGCTGATCGCGGTCGGATTCGGCCTGCTGATCTTCATCCATGAACTCGGCCACTTCGCTGCGGCCAAGTGGGCCGGTATTCGTACGCACGCGTTTGCGATCGGCTTCGGACCGCCGATCTTCTGCTGGCGGAAGGGGGTCGGTTTCTGCTGGGGGTCGAGCGAGGAAGTCATCCGGCGAAGGTGCGGGCGCGGAGGCACGCGGATGACCGACCGGGAGCTCGCCGAAGAGGGCATCGGTGAGACAGAGTACTCCGTACGATGGCTCCCCCTGGGCGGCTTCGTGCGAATGCTCGGACAGGACGATCTCGATCCGGGCGATCGCGCCATCGACGACCGTGGGTTCGCAAGCGTCTCGATCGGCAAGCGGATGATCGTCATTTCGGCTGGCGTACTCATGAACATTCTGCTTGCGGTGGTCTGCTTTGTGATCGCCTTCAGCGTGGGCGTTCCGTTCGAGGCGGCCGTCATTGGTGAGGTGTCGCCGAACTCGCCGGCGAGTCGGGCAGTCTCGGTGGATGCTGCGGTGCCTGGCGGGCTTCGCCCGGGCGATGTCATCAAGACCATCGATGGAACGATGGCGGAAGCCTTTGTAGATGTTCAGGTGGCAGCCGGAATGTCCATCCCCGGGCAGAAGCTCCGCATGGTTGTCCAGCGGCAGGGCGTCGATGTCACCTTCGACGTGCAACCCGAGCAGAGTCCGCTGACCGGCATGAGAGGCATCGGCGTGATGCCGGCGGCCTCGTTGACGCTCTCCACGCGGGGCGAGATTCGTGACTTGGTGAGTTCCATCGTGTCGTCGCTTGGCATCGATCCAAGCGTCGGCCCTGGGTGGTCGGTCGCCACCATCGGCGACACACCGGCCGACAACTGGGGAGATCTTGAGCGGGCGTCGATCGACGCTGGCGGGGCCGCCATGTCGGTGGGTTGGGCCGGTCCGGACGGGCAGGTGGTTTCGAGCGAACTGTCCGCGCAGCCGCAGTGGCAGACCTTTGTCTACCGAGGTGCGACCTCCGAGACGGCCGTCGGGTACGAGTTGGGAATTGGCGGGTTTGTACCGCTGGTCAAGATTGATCGTGTCCCGGCAGGTAGTGTCAACGACGGTGTGCTCGTGCCCGGCGACATCGTGCTGTCAGTTGGCGCGATCGACGGCCCTAGGATGCGAGCCTTTCGTACAGCCATCGCGGAGGCGCGCGGCGACACCGTGCCGATGCGGGTACTTCGCCATGGCGAGGCCGTGGACGTCGTGGTCCAGCTCACCCGGACAGGGTTCACAGGCCGAACAGCCAAGGCGGGAATCTACCCTGGCTACGCGTGGAACAGCACGCTTATGGCGGCACCGATGATTGACGTGGAGGGCGGTGGGTCTTCACTCGCTGCGGGTGTATTGGACGGTGTACTTCCTGGCAGTCGTTGGGTCTCCGTCGATGGCGGAGCCGTGTCGTCGTGGCGTGACGTGTGGGTGGCGTTTCGGGCCGCTGCGATTCGAGGCGCGGATGCAGTTTCGGTCGAGATTGAAAACCCAACCGTGGGTCGAGAACGCCGGGTGGCGCTGGTGGCGCTGCCTGAGCATGACCGCGCCATCCTGGAGGACCTGCAATGGCAGCCACCGCTTCCGTCATGGTGCTTCGACTCGCTGAACATCGTCCGCAGCAGCAACGGAAACCCGCTGCGTGCGCTTGGCATGGGTGTTCAGGAAACGTGGAAGTTCATCATGGTGACCTATCTCACCATCGACCGGCTCGTCCGAGGTTCCGTCGGTGTTGAGCACCTGCACGGGCCGGTTGGCATTGTTCACGTTGGTTCCAAGGTGGCCAGCCGGGGTCTCATGTACCTGCTCTTCTTCCTCGGCATCATCAGTGTGAACCTTGCGGTGCTGAACTTTCTTCCGCTGCCGATCGTCGATGGCGGCATGTTCCTCTATCTGGTGTATGAGAAGATCCGAGGCGAGCCGCCGCCGGTGGCATTTCAGAACGCAGCCATGCTCCTGGGCCTCATGCTTATTCTGACAGCCTTCGTCGTGACGTTCTACAACGACGTCATGCGGCTGCTGCAATGAGGTGGGGTGGCGCTCCTGGGCGGGTCTGTGTGGGTTGCGCAGGCGGCCATGGCCACGGAATCGCCTGTAGAAGATGGTTCTGGGGGGAGTTGAATCGCAACTTGAACGATGTTGGGCCACACGGTCACTGTGGCCGGACCAGTTGCAACGCTCGCAGGAGGGGCATGTGTGACACCGATGCTCGACGAACACGGCGGGGTCCTTCCCCGAATTCTGATCGTGGAAAGCGATCCAGAGGTCGCCAGGCTCCTTGTCTCGGCCATCGCGTCGGCACGTGAAGGCCGTTGTGACTGGCCCGGTGAGCAGGGGGACGACCCGGGGGGATGTGTCGTTGTGGAGTCCATTTCTCACCTCCATCGGCTCGACCTGCGACGGTTCGGAGCGGCGCTTGTCGCGTCGGTCATGTACGACGGATGCGGTCTCGATGTGCTGGCATACCTTCGGGGCTTGGCCCCAAGCCTTCCGGTGGTCATGGTGGGCGGCGTTGCCGATTCGACCATCGCTTCGGAAGCCATTCGAGGCGGCGCGACCGAGTTCGTCCTGCTGACGGGGCATGAGCAGGTGACGATTCCCCTGGCGGTCCGAAAGGCCATTGTGCATCGGCAGCTGCGGCGTGACAATGAGCATCTGCAACAGACTCTGACGCGGTCGATGGCGGAACTCGCCGAGATGAATCGGCGGCTCGAGTGCAGTGTTCTTCGTCTGGAAGACGTGGCCAGAACCGACGATCTGACAGGGCTGACCAATCGCCGGTGGCTCAACCGGACACTCGAAGAGCGTTGGGCGGAGTCAGATCGGCACGAGCTGGAACTCGGCTTTCTCATGATCGATCTGGATGGGTTCAAGCAACTCAACGACACGCTTGGGCATCATCGCGGCGACGATGTGCTGCGGAAGATCGCCGAGTTGCTCGCACAGACATGCCGGGAGATCGACGTTCCGGCCCGATATGGCGGCGACGAGTTCTGTGTCCTGCTTCCTCACGCCGACCTGCACGCGACCATTTCGGTCGGCCGTCGCATCGCAACTGCATTTGACGCTGCGCACTGCACATGGGGTCTCGGGGATGCGTCGCTCGGCATTTCAATTGGTGTTGCGCATCGGGGGGTCAGTGGTGCCGCCAGCCCGGATGAACTCGTACGCCATGCCGATGAGGCCATGTACGCGGCCAAAAAGAGTGGCCGCGCTCTGATGCTTCGCGAAGCTGGCCCCGGGATGCGACTGCTCGTTGCCTGATACGGCTAGTGGCCGTGCTCGATGTCCCGCTTGTGGGCTTTGGCTTTCAGGGCCTGCCGCTTGTCGTAGTGCCGCTTGCCGGTGCCAAGTCCGATGAGGAGTTTGGCTCGGCCGCTCCGCCAGTGAATCTCAAGCGGGACGATCGTGACTCCTTTGGCTGTCGCGGCCTTGGCGAACTTGCGAATCTCACGCTTGTGTGCCAGCAGCGATCGCACCCGGATGGGGTCGTGCTGAAAGCGTGAGGAGGCGTTGGGGTACTCGGCAATGTGCACGCTGTGGAGCGTGAGCCGAAGCGGCGAGAGCTCCGCTCGAATGTATCCTTCCTGGAGGCTTGCTTGGCCGTTGCGGAGCGACTTGACCTCTGTGCCGGTCAGCCTGATGCCGCACTCGAGCGTCTCGGTGACGAGGTAGTCGTGCCGAGCGCGACGATTCCTGATCAGCGGTTCGCCGTCGCCGTCATTGGATTTCTTTCGTGACTTGGCCATCGAGGGATATGCCTCGGCAAGCCGCCGGGCCGGAATCGAGGCCCCATTGGCTGCAGGGGTCCACCGGCGGCGTGGGGCGCACCGGATGTGATCATGCGCGAGAGAGGACTCGAACCTCCACGGGATTTTACTCCCACCAGCACCTCAAGCTGGCGCGTCTGCCAGTTCCGCCACTCGCGCTCGGGTGAAGCCGCGGAGGATACCACGTCAGGGCGGGTCCAGCCATGCCATCGCAGATGGCAGGTCATCCGCTGCAACGATGATGGGAACGGCCGGCGGTAGCAGGCGTCGGATCAACCTCGCCAGCAGGGGGCCCGGCATGCATCCCTGACCGGCCGAGGCGGCCTCCAGTCGGCCCCTGTGCAGGTCTTCGAGGATCAGCAGTGACGCATGCGGAGCCGCCAGCTCGAAGATTCGGACCAGGTGATCGTCCAGGTCGGGATGGAGGGAGGGTGGAAGCATGGAGGCTGGCGAGAGCGCCATCCCATGCCCTTCCCTGGCCAGCCGAGCACATGAGAGCCCGTCGCTCACAACGTGCGCGGCGTGCGGTCGAAGCATCGTGGCCGCACCGAGTTCTTCGCGGGCGTGCGCCAGCGCTTCCCACCCCTCTGACAGCCAGGTGCGTGGGTTGGGGTCGAAGGGCTGCGCTCCGAGGCCGCCCGACCACATGACGGAGATGCCTTCGCCGGAGCGCTTCGGCGGATCGGGGATGGCGCAAGAATCGATGAGTTCAATCCGGTGGCTCCCGCTCGTTGTGGTGCCTTCCAGCCACGTCTGCTTCAGAGGCATGGTGAGGATGCGGGCTGCGAGGTTCATACGCCGCGGGCATCCGGGTGCCAGATGAGTTTGTGCATCTGCACCTGCAGCCTCGCGTCGAGACCGTCCTCCAGCATCCATGCGGCAAGGTGAGCCGCGTCGAGCCCAACATGACCTGCGATCTGCTTGCCCGGCTTCTGGTGGTGGACGGGTGAGAGCAGAATCGCTGCAACCCGGCCGGCCAGGTCATGGGCACGAATCGTGTCGCGGGCCCACTCATAATCGGCGCGATCGCCCACGACGAACTTGACTTCGTCGACGCTCCGCAGCCGCTGGATATTGTCCAGGTCGTTGCGTTCACACTCGCCGCTTCCCGGACACTTCAGGTCCATGATGCGTATGACGCGCGGGTCGCACGTTGAGATGTCACAGGCCCCGGAGGTCTCGAGCAGGACCGTCCGTCCGGAGTCGCACAGCCGGGACATCAGCGAGTGCACCGCCTCCTGCAGAAGTGGTTCACCGCCGGTGATCTGTACGAGTGGAGTATCCCACTGCTGGACGTAGTTCAGGACGTCGTCGATCGTCATGGCCGACCCTTCGCTGAACGCGTACTCCGTGTCGCACCAGGTGCACCGAAGGTGGCATCCACGAAGGCGGACAAACACACATGCGCAGCCGGCGCGGGTCGACTCGCCCTGGACTGAGTGAAAGATCTCGTTGATCAGGAGTCGCATCGGCATCGGGCGTCGTCGGGCACTGACACGTCAGGTGGTGGTGCGATCGAGTTCCACGCAATTCTCCCGTTCGCCGCGGCCGCGAAGGGGGTAGTCCTTCCGCAGCGGATGGCCCGGGTAGTCCCGCCACATCAGGATGCGGCGCAAGTCGGGATGTCCACGGAAGCGAATTCCAAACATGTCGAAAACCTCTCGCTCCCTCCACTCCGCGCCAG
>CAZSSV010000079.1:0-9924 GCA_964609425.1 uncultured Isosphaeraceae bacterium
ATCGATTCTTTATGACTATCGAAGAAGCAGTCCAACTGGTGATTCAAGCGGGATCGATGGCCAAAGGCGGCGAGGTACACGTGCTGGACATGGGCGAGCCCGTTCGGATTCGCGATCTGGCGCATCGGATGGTCCAGCTTTCTGGTCACTCAGTCCAGGATGGCGAGCACCCCCTCGGGTCAATCGCTATTGAGTACACTGGCCTACGGCCAGGAGAGAAGTTGTACGAAGAACTGCTCATCGGCGAGGACGTTCGGGGCACAGCGCATCCTCGCATCATGCGTGGCCAGGAAGTCACTCCTCCTTGGGAGCGTCTTGAGTCGTGGCTCATCTCGCTTGAGAAGGCCTGCGCAGCCGGGGACTGCGCCGAAATCCGGGCGGTCTTGAATGAGGCCGTGGAAGGCTACGAGCCAAACTCAGAGATTCACGATCTCATCTGGCAGGGATCGCGCCGCACTCCGGCAAGCCCATCCATGGGCGAGGAAGTCCCCCAGCGGATGGGGCAACACGAGGAACCCATGCCCAATGCCTGAATCATCAACAAGCCTGAATCGATCCAACGGAGACGACTCAAACAGGCCAGTTGCCTACCTGCTGGAGCAACACCAGGCCGCGGACCAGGCCATTGATCTGCAACGCCTCTTGGCCCCTATCTGGCGTTGGCGATGGGTCCAAGGGGTGGTTCTTGTTCTTGGTCTCACTTGGGCCGTATGGAACTATCTGAATGCAACCGACTCAACATTGGTCCTCGTCGTCCATCGAGGCGACAACGATGCTGCGATGGTGGAGTCCCAGCTGAGAGAAGTCGTCATTCCGGGTGCGGTCCAAGACCTCAACAAGGATTGGCGCCCTGAAGTGCTGCTCGTACAACAGGACGCCAATGACCCTGAAACGCCCCCTTCCGATCTCTACCTATTGACTGCCAAGACGAGTTCTGGGACCAGTGAAGAGCACGCACGTCTCAGGGAAGCGCTGCGAGAGCGCGTCGGCGTATTGTCGAAGCGCTTTGCCGCTGTCACCGAAGCCAAGGAGCTCTCTGACGCGCAGCAGTTTGAACAGAGTCTTGTGTCCGCAAAGTCGAATCTACGCGAGATCAGTGCCCCCCCTTACGTGAACGCGCTCCGCGCACGCCTTGATCGCGATCTCGCATACACGAAGGCCTCCGTCGCCAAGGCCAGGGGGTTAGAAGCAGCCATTTTGGAACGTGAATCTAGGCTGTCCGACCGAGAAGAGACGCTCCAGAGCACACTCTCCCTCCTACTTGACACAATCAACGATTCAAACGATACCGCTGGTTTGCAACAGGTTTTTGTTGATCGCATCACTTCTATTCGGCTCGAGTTGGAACAACGCATTCCTGCTGAACGCATCGACCTCCGCTACCGCCTTGGAGAGACACGAGCAGAACTGTTACAGCTGGCCGCCCAGCAATCACAGCAAGAGCTGGAGGCAGCCACCTTCGACCTTGATCTTGACCGTCGACAGAGCGAAGCACAAACTGCCGTCCATACTGCGGAGGCTGCCAAAGCCCTTTTTCAGGCAAGGGTAACAGCAAGCATGGTGCACCAGCCCCTGAGCATCATCGAAGAGTTTAGTGAGATTAATGACAGAGAAAGCCGTTTGATCTTGTCGGTCTCAATCGCCATGCTCTCCGGGCTCACATCGCTTGCAGCGGCATACGTACTTGAGGGCATACGTCTCGGGAGACAAGGTGTCATGCAGGCCTAGTTACGGTTCACATCGTTCGATCAGCAAGACACGAACCCATCGAGCTCAATACTGGGCCATGCGCCGTCATTCGTGCCAGCCAGGCACATTGCGAGCGAGCTCCCCGAAGCCGCTGCCGCGACGACGCCCCATCCTGTATGACCCTTGATACATCGCTGCCGAGCACTTCTTCAATCCGACCAACAACGGCGTGCAGACTACAAGTCGCAATCTCAGGTGTTTCCCAGCACATAGATCGCCATCCTGAGAACGGAACTGAGGCCGCCAAGCGAGCGCAGCAGCGGCATAGTCTCGCGAGAAGTGCTGCGGTTGATATGATCCCGCACAGTGTGGGCACCACACGCGCTGGAATGGAGTTGCAAATGGGCGTTCTCGTCACTGGAGCCGCCGGCTTCATTGGGTCCTGTACATCGCTGCGGCTGCTCGATCGCGGTGAAGTCGTGATAGGCATCGACAATCTAAACGACTACTACGACCCTGCAATCAAGACGGCAAGGGTCCGCCGGCTGCAAGCTAGCAAGGGCGGCTCGAGTCTAATTTTTGTTGAACAGGACCTCGCCGACCGAGACGGCATGACTCGCTTGTTCACAAATCACGACATCGACCGAGTTGTCCATCTAGGCGCGCAGGCAGGTGTACGGCACTCGCTCCAGCATCCGCACATTTATGCCAATTCGAACATCCTCGGAACGCTCAATGTTCTAGAAGGATGTAGAGACCATGGCATCGATCACCTCGTGTACGCATCAACGTCGTCAGTATTCGGAAGCGATACGGCCCTGCCGTTCTCCCCACACGCTGGCGCAGCCCATCCGCTGACCTTTTACGCAGCGTCCAAACGTGCCAATGAGCTCATGGCCCACGCTTACTCAAACCTCTTTGGACTTTCCTGCACTGGCCTTCGCTTCTTTACTGTGTATGGTCCGTGGGGACGCCCAGACATGGCGCTTTTCAAGTTCACCAAGGCCATCCTGGAAGGCTCTCCAATCGACATCTACAACAACGGCATGCACGAACGGGATTTCACCTACATCGATGACATTGTAGAGGGCGTCATTCGAACACTGGATCAGCCCGCTGCGCCAGACCCCTCGTTCGACCCTTCCAAGCCCGATCCCTGCCTCAGCAGCTCGCCATGGCGGGTATACAACATTGGAAGCGGCGCCCCGGTCAACTTGCTTCGCTTTGTCGAGGTGATCGAAGCATGCCTCGGCAAAAAGGCCCGCTGCAACTTGCTCCCTATGCAGCCTGGCGATGTGGTAGCAACATGCGCAGATACCACGGACCTGGAACGTGACTTCGGTTGGAAGCCGCGCACGACCATCGAAGAGGGTGTGTCCAGGTTCGTGGATTGGTATCTCGAGTACTTCGGACTGGAACACGCAGCCGGCCGGGCCAATGCTCCGGCCACGAATTGACATGCAAAGCCGCTCGAAGTTGCGCCGGTACACCCGCCCAATGGTGGTATCACAGTTGGTCATGGCGACTACCAGCACAGGCCTCGACGCGAACGCTCCTGCGACATTCATGGTCGCCACGGTCACCCCAGAACCGTGACGAATGGCTAGCTCAAAGGCCACGACTTAGGGCGTGCATCGCTGCAAGTGGCACAACTGGCAACAACAGCCCGGCGATCTCCGGCGTCCGGCCAGTGAGGGCTTTGAACACACTGTCGGTGGCACCGCTGCCATAGGGGTCAAACATCTCGCGATGGTACCGCCATCCGGCGCATGTCCTCGCCTTCGAAACACGCTTACAACCCCAACGATTCAATCATGGTGGCGGCTACGTCGTCAGCGTCAAATGCCCGTTCGGCGAACGCGCGAGCGGCGACGCCCATCCGGGCCCGCCCTGCGGAGTCCTCAGCCATGTGCTGCATGGCGTCCGCCAACGCGACCGGCTGACGAACCGGGACAAGCACGCCGGTCTCGCCGGCACGCACCGTCTCGCGACACCCCCGCACGTCGGTCGTGATGGCCGGCCGACCCATCGCCATCGCCTCGAGGATCGCATGCGGTGTCCCCTCATGCCAGGAGGGGAGGACGCACACAGAGGCCGACGCGAGCAGAGCAGGAACATCTTCGACGAATCCGAGGTACTCAAGCAGACCGCGATCATGCGCTGCCCGGACCTCGTCCAGCGGTACCGCGTCACTGCCTGGGTCTTCCGGACCGGCAAGCAAGACTCGGGCGTGAACGCCCCGATCTCGAAGCAGCCGAGCCGCCTCAATGTATTCTCGAACACCCTTCGAAACGAGCATCCTCGAAAGCATCAGAAAGACCGGCTCGGGCGGGAGCGGGCGCGGCTTCCACTGCTGCAAGTCGATCCCCTCTCCAGCAGTCATGACCAGCTTTGATGTGTCGCGCACGACACCCATCGAAACAAGGTCAGAACGATCCTCTGGATTCTGAATGAAGATGACATCGTGGTGCCTACAAGCCCGGCGCAGCATGCTCGCCGCGACAGCGCGCCGCCAACCTGGCCGCATGAACACGGTGCCGATACCGGTCACCATGGCCGCAGACGGCACGCGCTCCGACTTCGCCGCCCATCCGCCGTAGATGTTCGGCTTGAGCGTTGCGGTCAGCAACCGATCGGGCTTGGTTTCACGCACGAGCGATCGGGTCTCACGGAGAAACCGCAGGTCTCGAATTGGCCGCACGCGATTGCGGTCGAACTCGATGGGCCGCCATGTGGCCCCCAGATCACTGAGCATCGGTGGAACCCGATCATCCTCCGAAGGCGCGGCGGCGATGACCTCGTGCCCTGCCGCAACCATGGCGCGCAGCAGTGGCTGGCGAAAGTAGATGAGCCCGGGCGCAAATCCCGTCAGCATCAGCACCCGGCTCATGGCGCTGCCGCCGACCGGGCGCGAGTGTCGCCGCCCGCTCGCTGTCCCAAGATGACCTGAAGGAGTCTCGGCATGGCCTCCGAGGGTACCGCGTGCCCGACCCTGAAACTGGGTCCGCCCCGGCGGCTCCGATCAGCCCTCCGGCAACGACTTGACACGCCAGAGCGCTCGAAGTGAGCCCGAAGCCGATATCAGCAGATCCGACCACTCATCAACATCGAAGTCGATCACCGCGACGGCCGTTGTTGGCATCGATTCGAACTCGCCAGTGAACTCAGTGATCGCCTCGGTCGCGCCGGGATTGTGGCACACCACCAGGACGCGGGTGCTGGCTTGAGCGTGCATCGCTGTCGCCGCCAGAATGTCCTGTGGATCGGGGAGATACAGCGATGGTTCTGCGTGCAGCTGTGGAGCCGATCCCATCGCGGCTGCCACGAGTTCAGCCGTCGCCCTCGCGCGTGTGGCGGTTGAGGTCAACACCATGTCGGGCTGGAGGCCCTGCGCGGCGAGCCATCGGCCCATCCTGGGCGCCGCCTTCAGGCCTCGAGGGGCCAACGGCCGCTCATGATCTGAAACCCCTTGCCCCCACGCGGACTTGGCGTGCCGCATGAGCATCAGCGTGTGGGTACTCACTCCTCTGCCTCGACGTCGGTGCGGGCCAGCATGGTCCCGAGCGCATGCACGGTGGTTCGGCGCCGATCCTGCGGAGAGAGTGTCGCGCGGACAGCCCGAAGTTCGTCGGCGACGCCCGCGTCGGTCCCGACTGCGTGCAGATGGGACCACTCATCCGACATCGCTTCACGAAATGCCTTGGCAGCCCCCCGTCTTTCCGAGCGAATGATCCACCCGTCTCGAGCGCCATCGCCGGCCTCGGCAACCGCGGTACATCCAGCACTGTTTCCGCGGCTCACTTTCCACCCTGAGAGTCGCAGCCACCGGACGATGCGTCGTGTGAGCCAGACACCGTCTGGATCCCGACCGGGGTTCAGGGTCAACGGACCACCAACCGCGTCGGCAAGGGCGGGCGTTGCAAGCCAGATGCGATGCCGACCCAACCGGCGAATGTCGATGTACCCGGCCGCGGCCAACTTTCGCCCGCTCGACGTGGCCAGTGCCGGCGAGATGTTGACCCGTCGGCCGATCTCGGAAGCCGTCCGCCAGGGCGATGCGAGCAGCGCCATACCGACGATGCGCTCGACGCCGCCCAGCCCCGGCCGCGGCTGCGGATGCACCTCGGCAGAGGGAAGCGCTTCCCTGATCGCTGCGGTCCGGGCTCTGGAGTCGGACATCGACTCCACCTTGGCGCGCATGGCGTCCCGGCGAAGTGTCGCGAACGTCCCGAGCGCCGCCGGGCTGTCATCCGCGACATCCTCGCCGGGCACGGCCTTCTTCCAACTCGCATCAGCCTGCAGCACCCACGCGTCCTGGCAGTCCATCAGATTGACTGCCAGGACGCGGTGCAGCCGCTTTCTCGCTTCCATGTCCTCGACCGGCGTGACGACTTCGACCCGCTGCCGGAGATTTCTGTACATCCAGTCTGCCGAACCGATGTACCACTCGCCCTTCAATGGGTCTTCATGCCCTGCACCGAAGTGAAAGATCCGCGCGTGCTCCAGAAAGTCACCAACGATTGATCTGACTCGCAGATTCTCCGTGAATCCGGCAACTCCGGCCCTGAGGCAGCAGAACCCGCGGACCACCAGATCGCACGACACGCCCGCGCGGGATGCCTCCGCCAGCGCCTGCATCATCACAGGATCTTCCAGCTGGTTCATCTTCGCGATGATCCGCGCCGGCCGACCCGCCTGGGCGTACTCAGCCTCCCGCTGGATCTTCGCGAGCAGTTGATCCTTCATCGTCAACGGCGCAACCAGGAGTTTTTCGTAACTGGTATGCCGTGATCGGCCCGTCAGATAGTTGAAGACCTGAATGACGTCGCCCGTGATGTCATCGTCGCACGTGAGCAGTCCGCAATCGCAATAGGACGCAGCCGTGCCCGGGTGATAGTTGCCGGTGCCGATGTGCGCATAGGCCCGGAATCCTCGACCCTCCTGACGTATCACCAGCGAACACTTTGCATGCGTCTTCAGATCGACGACGCCGTACGCCACGTGCACACCATGTTTCTCGAGCGTCCTGGTCAGTTGGAGGTTTCTGTGTTCGTCGAAGCGAGCGCGAAGTTCGACCAGGCAGGTCACCTGCTTGCCCTGCTCGGCCGCTCTCAACAGACTGTGGATGAATGGAGAGTCGGGCTCCGTCCGGTAGAGGCATTGCTTGATCGCCACGACGTGCGGGTCCGCAGCTGCTTCGGCGATGAACCGCTCGACCGACGCATGAAACGAGTCGTACGGATGGGTCACCAAGATGTCACCCCGGCGGATGGCGTCAAAGATCGGTTCGTCCGGATCTGCCAGCCGTTTCGGAACAATCGGCTGCCACTTCGAGGAAGACAGATCGGTCCGGTCGAACTTCGCCAGGTCCAGCAGCCCCGCCCACTCCAGAGGTCTCCCTCGCTGATAGTGCGACTCCGGCTCCAGATCGAGTTCCTCCAGAAGCACTTGAACGAGTGACGGTGATGGATCGTCGCATGTTTCCAGTCGAACCGCCTCAGCGAACCGCCGGTGTCGCAGCGACGCTCGCACCCACTCTGCAAGATCCTGGACGTCGTCGTCATCGTCTTCAAGCCCGACACCACGCGTCACGCGGAACTCCAGCACATCGAGAATCCGCATGCCCGGGAATATCGCTTCGAGGTTACGCCGGACGACGCTCGCGACCCGTACGACACGGCACGGAGTCGTGTCCTGCACAGCCCCGACAGGCCCATGGACCGGAACCCGAATCCACGAAGGAACCGCATCAGGAATCTTCACGCGAGCAAAACGCGGTGCCTCCTCGCCGGGCTCGGCCAACAACACGCCGAAGTTGCTGGAGAGATTGGAGATGAATGGAAAGGGATGTCCCGGGTCAACGGCCAAGGGTGTGAGCAACGGAAACACGTGCCGGTGGAACCACGCATCAACCCGTTCCTGATGCCGCCGCGGCAGATCCTCGACGGTCGTCACCTTGATGCCCTCCCGCAGAAGGCACGGCAGGATGGATTCTTTCCAGAGCGCACGCTGTCGTTCAAGCATGGCCGCCACGCGAGATCGGGTCGCGGTCAACTGCTGTCTGACGGAGAGGCCGTCATGGGTCGTCTTCTCTAGCCCAAGTTCGATGCGTCGCCTGAGCAGGGCCACGCGCTTCATGAAAAACTCGTCGAGATTGCTCTCGCAGATTGCCAGAAAGCGAAGCCGGTCGAAGAGCTGGCGAGATTCGTCCTCGGCCTGGGCAAGCACACGCTCGTTGAAGTCGAGCCACGCCAGATCCCGGCCGATGTACAAGTCGGCGTGCGGTGGAAGCGGAACGGCCGGAAGGCTCCCAGTTTCAATTGTGTCCGCATTGGCCGTCATGGTGATCGCTCGAAGTGGCGCATGATACGCCGCCGACGCACGGCCACATCTGGATCGTCAAGAAGGCCCTACACGCAGAGAAGACGCTTGGCGACCGCAAGTGTCTCATCGACGTGACTCGATGCCGGACCGTCAAGCTCGCCGAGGCGAATTCGCCGAGGCACCGAGAGCAGGATGGTCGCGAAGTAGTCACTGGCGCGGGCATGGGTCAATGGCGCCATGCGCTTCTCGTCCACTTGGCTGGCCAGCCAATCCGCAAAGAGTGTGCTTTGCATGCTGTATGCAGGATCACTGCGCCACACGGCCGTTCCCTCGCTCAAGCACACATAGTGAAACGCGGCTGGATCGTCATCGAAGTGGCGATAGGTGATCTCGATCCACGCCTTCAGCGTCTTCGCGACATCGTCCCCAGTCTCGTCGAGAAGTCGTTGTTTCTCGCTGGCCATGGGTGCCAAGGTCGACTCCCACACCTCCCGAAACATGGCGTCCTTGTTCGGGAAGTATCGGTACAGCACTGCCTCCGTCACGCCGGCCCGACGCGCAATCGATCGAACGCTGGCCGCAACAGGCATGCCCCCCTCGCCCACGAGTTCCAACATGGCGTCAATCAGACGACGACGGGTTCTGCTGCCTCGCGCTCCGAATCGGGTCGAATCGATCACGTCGTCTCCTCAAATGCGTCGGTGGATGGGGCTGGAGGAGAGTGTACGGTGGAGAGGGCTTCTCAGATGCCGATCCCGGAATCACCCTGCTCGGTTGCCCAGCCACGGTACATGCCCTGGCTCGTATAGGGAAGCGCGATGTTCCCACTCCGATCGACCACGATGAGGCCGCCAGATTCGGAAGGCATGGCGTCTAAAACAGCCTGCGCGGCCTCGCCGCACGACGCATGGGTCAGCTGCATTCGGGCAGCGACCATCCTGGCGCTGCACGCCCGCAGAAAGCACTCCCCCATCCCCGTCGCCGACACCGCGACCCGGTCATCGGCCCACGTTCCTGCGCCGACCACCGGCGCATCTCCGATGCGCCCCGGAAGCTTTCCGGTCGTCCCGCCCGTTGATGTCGCGGCGGCAAGATGCCCACTCTTGTCGCAGGCGACAGCGCCCACCGTTTCGGGATGTGGCGAGCCGCCCCGCGGACTCGCAAGATGCTTTCGGAGTTGCTCGAGCCTTCGCTGGGTCGTGAACCACTCGTTTGGGACTCGATCCAACTCCCAAGCCTTGGCCAGGTCCTCGGCCCCGGGGCCGCCGACCAGGACGTGCGATGTCCGCTCCATGATCTGGCGAGCAAGTCGAACGGGATTGCGGACAGTCTGCAGGCCCGCCGCCGCGCCCGCATCGCCGCTTCGGCCGTCCATGATCGACGCTTCCAGTTCGTGCCTGCCCGCGGCCGACAACACGGCGCCGCGGCCCGCCTGAAAGAGCTCGCACTCCTCCAGCGCCACGACCACGTCCTCCACCACGTCAATCGCCGCAGCGCCGCCGCGGAGCATGGAAGCCCCTCGCTCGGTCAGTTCCGGCAAAGCCTCCTCAACACGCCCGCGGTGAGCCGCCGTCAGCGTGTCCAAGATGGCTCCCGCCCCGCCATGAATGGCAATCGCCCAACCCATACCCCCCTATCGACCACACCAGCCCCCATCACCCACCGACCGCCGGTCACTTTATCTCCTTCTCTGACAACAACTTACAAAATGCCGATTTTGTAACTGCTTGTGAACAAAGGATATAAAGTGACCGGCGGTCACTTGGGCTCGTCGGGGGCGGGGGGCGGCGGCAGGTGGATGGTCCGTCCGAGTTGCCGCCACGGCCCGGGGCCACCGTTCTGGAACAGCGGGTTGGAGGGCGGTGAGACCTGCCAGCCCTGCGCGTCGTCCTGGTCCGCGGCACCCATCCA
>CAZSSV010000080.1:0-9865 GCA_964609425.1 uncultured Isosphaeraceae bacterium
GTCTGGCCGGCCGCTCTGGGCCGTGGCGGGCACCGCCAGCATGATCGTGAGCAGCGGCGCGAGAACTCGGAAAGTCGATTGCACGGGACGTCCTCTCTGTACTCGAGCCTGTCCAACGCGGAAGAGGCGGAGAGATTCGGTGAAATCCATGAGGTTCATTCCGGTACCGTCCTTCGAGGTCGGGCCTCGTCAACTGTGCGGGTGCTTGAACGCGTGGGAAGGTCGATGACATCTGCGAGCGGGCTGTCTTCCCAAGGCTCCTCGGGTTGATCGAAGAGCGAGACCGTGAACGGGCCGCCTTCTTTCCACATGAGCTCGGCGTGGCGGGGCGCCTGCACCGAAACGACTTCGATCTCATCCATCGTCCGGCCGACAGGGATGACCATCAGGCCGTCGTCGGCCCTGAAGATGACGTCCGATCCGTAAATGGCGATGATCTCCGGCCCGGCGTATCGCGTGGGACGTGGGTCAATCTTCGGGACATCGGCCGGCTTGGGGGCTTCCTGTGGCTTGCAGGTTTCCGGTCCGCACGTCGTGTCCTTCCCCTGAAAGCGGCCACCGCGGTTTCGGCACGCGTCGCGGCGCATCACCGTGCACTCTTCCTCGACGCAGCAGGCCCCGGTCGGTTCTGGCGGCTTTGGTTTGGGCGGCGCCGGTGGCTCGAAGAAGAACGACCTGCCGTGTACACGGTTCAGGTCGGTGCGATGGGCCTGGTCATGTGATGCGAGCAACTGCGTGTACGTGTCGTCTGTCAGCGCGTCCCCGCCTCCCATGAATCCAAGGGATGCGAGAAAGGGAACGATCAGCCAGAGTGACACGATGATCAGGCCAGCGCCGCAGGCGAGGCTGATCCCCAAGGGGCCTCGGAGTTGGTCGCGGTCAATCATCGCCGCTTGCCTCCCCGAACCCACGCCTCAATTGTCAGTTCAATCGCCAGTTTGCCACCGGCCTTGCCTCGCTGAACGCGGGCATTGCTGATGGCCTCGAGGGCGGGGCTGTCTTCGAGCGCGCCGATGATTTCGATGGCCTTTTCATGGTCGGCCTCAAAGCTCAGCGTGGCTTTGATGCGGTCGATCCCCGGCAGCGTGGCGCCGCCGACCTTGACGGCGCTGGTGGCCTCGTTGAACTTGTACCCGCGAACACCGAACTCGCCCATGATGGTGTTGACCGATTCGAGCATGTCCTGGGACTCGCTCGCACGCTCAGCGGGAGAGGACAGCGGGCCATAGGCCACCACATTGGACCGCTGCGCCGCCGCCTGTTCGCGGGCGCGGTCGATCCGAGCCGTCTGGGACTCGATCTCGTCCGCGGCGGTTCCCCATGAGGTCGAGATGGGATCGATCAGACTCGACCAGAGGAGAAACACGACCAGTACCAGCCCGAGACCGAAGATCAGCCGAGTTCCCCGGCTCATGCGGTTGTACTCGTCCCGGATGCGGGGCGCGAAACCTGTTGCGTCGGTCATGACCCGCCCTCTCTGCCCAGTGTTCGCAGATGCTGGAAGAGTCGCTTCCAGTAGTCGTCCAGGGCAGGATCGTCCACGCGAGACTTGACTCGGGTGACTTCATTGACCTTTGCGAGCGTTTCTGCGCGGTTGAGCGTGGAGATCTGGGCGTCGGTCAAGATCTCCGGCATGGCGCCGAGATCTTCCGCCGAAAGGTCGCCACTGCGTGCGGACGACCCTGCGACGCTTCGAGACGCCGTGTCCGAGGCAGAGACTCCGCCACCGCGATCAGGTCTGCTCCCGCCGGCAACCGTGTCCGTCCTCCGCGGGATGGTTGTCGGGGGGGTGGTGGCCGACCCGCCGCGGGGGCTGGTGGAACCGGGGGCCAGGCCGTCGCTGCTGCGGGCTGTGTCGGTTGAACTGGGGGCACGGGGCGTGCTTGGGCTGGCGAGGTTGGGGTCGGGCCTGCTCGAGGCGGGTGCGGGTCCGGGCGTTGTGGCCAGGGGCACCGCTTCGTCCGGTTTCCAGGCGGCAGCCACGCTGGGCCTGGGGTCGGGTCCACCCTCGGCAGTCGTGGGGAGCGCGTACCGCCGCTGCTGATGCGTCCACGCCGCAAAGTCCTGTTCCGGTGGATAGTCGGGGCGGGTCGCCGGGGCGCCGATGTCGGCGTTGAGCGAGAAGGACCGCTCCCCAAGATTGGACTGGCCACCCCACTCGACGGTCACATTCTTGAAGACGCGCGACGACTGCATGCTCGCCTTCATCTGGCCGATCAGATCTGCCGCGGGCGTCCCGTCGTAGGTCGTTGCATCCCCGGCGATACGAACCGGCTCGCCGGCGCCCATCTTGATGCTCTCGACCTTGACGCCCAGTGGTGTGGCCGCCGCGATGTCCGCCATGAGTTTGGTGACGGGCAGTGATCCGGTTCCCAACTGGGCGTAGAGCCGGTTCCGTTGCTCGACCGTCGAGGCGGACCGGACCGCTTCGGTTAGATCGGAATGGGCCATGCTCAGCAGCGCGTACCGCACGCCGTTGACGGCGAGCGGCCCGAGAAGCAGGGCGATGACGAAGGCCGCGGCCAAGCGCATGGCGGTCTGCGGGCGGGAGAGCGTCTCGGTCCATCGTTCTGTCAACGTCGGTTCGTGCTTGGGAAGCCTCGGCCGCAGGACGGTCAGCGACGCAAAGTCATCCGAGGTGGCCAGCGCACAGGCCATGGCGAGCACGAACGGGCCGCTGTCCTCAGGGATGGCACCGGTGCACCGGTTGGTCACCAGGTCTGTGGCCGTGCCGGTCAGCGAGGTGCCGCCAGTTGCGACCGTTGGAGGGGGCAGCCTCTTCGCCTCGTCCGCAGGCCATCCGGCCTGCATCGCTGACTCGAGCACGAAACGGGATGCCGCTTCCGGTGAATCACATGACGAGGTATGCGTGGACCTGACCGCAAGTCGCCCTCGCCCTGCGAGCACCAGCGCCGTGCTTCCGTCTGACGGATCGTGCCACAGCATCGGTGTGTCGGCTGGTCCTGAGGCGGCGATGGAGAGCAGACCTGCCACGTCCGGGACTGCGAGCATGCGAGTCTCGTCCAGCGGCGGCAGCGGGACGTCCTGCGAGGAAGACCACGCCAAGGCAATACCGACCCGCTCCTCGTCCGGGCTCGCGGCCGGCATGAGCGCTACGGCCTGCCGGTGCAATGGCGCCGAGTCGCCAAGCCGCTCGGCACCCAGATCGTGCAGGCGATGATCGACGTCGGCCTCTTCCCCGCGGCCCAGTGAGATGGAGCGGCAGATGACGGCCCGAGCGGGGATGACCACCCTCGTGACGCCCTCTGAGTCACACCAGTTGGCCACCTCCGCATGGTCCAGCCGTGCTGAATCCAGAACCTCGATGCCGTTGCCGGCGGGCCGGTACCTCAGGGCAGACCAGGCGTCGTCCACCCAATGGAGCATCGCCATCGTTGTGGCGGAATCCTGGGCAGTGTGGGTGGGTGATCCGAGCCTGCTCATGGGTGCTGGAGGATATCCGAAGAGACCCGCTTCGATCGCCTCCGAGGACCGTCCACGGCGGGTCTACGCGGTCCGGCTCAGTGCTCTCGGTACTCGAGAATCCGAACAGGCAGCGTGGAACGATCAACCACCACGTGAATTTCCGCGACCTCGCCAGTTGCGTCACTTCTTCCGCGAGATGCGATGGTAAAGACGTTGCTGTCCGTGCCGAAGAGGGGCAGCATCTGCTGGAGCGTGGCCTGGTCGGCTCCGGCAAGATCCCAGAAGTCCACGGTGCTGGGGAGCCCATTGGCGCGTTGTGTCCGCAGGGCCAGCAAGGCGTCGACGAGTCGCTCGTTCTCCTTGAACATGGCGTAGAGCGTTTCCGGGGCCACCGTGTTGATATTGATCCGTCCATGATCCCGGCGATGCGGGGGTGTGAGGCTGGTTTCCGAGAGGATCACCGCCACTTCGTCGGGCGTCCAGGTCAGGTCCACCTGGTCTGTGTCGCCCTCGACAGCCTCTGACTCGCCCTCGGCGGGCACCGGCTCGGCACCCAGGTCGGCGACGAGCTGGGCGGCATCGATCTCTCCAGCCACGGCATCGGTGATGAGTTTGTCCGCCTTCTGCGGAATGAGGTCCAGGCCGAGAAGGGCGAACCGCTCCACCAGCTCGTCCGCGTCGGTGGCCATCAACCAGATTCTCGGCAGACCACTGGCCGTGGCCCCGTCGGCCACGGACTGTACCGTCAGCATGCGTGCCCAGCCGCCGTCCAGCACGCCGGACTCGTTATCCCACGGGAGCGTCTCGTCTCCGTCGTCTTCCGACGGGTCGAGCAGGTTGTTCATGTTCCAGTCCTCGCCGCGAATGTCCTCCGGCTCGATCCCTGCAATGAGTTCCAGTTCTGCGACGCTCTGGAGTGGTGCGTTGCGCGGCTCGTAGCGAGCGTTGAGGGACAGGTAGTAGTCACGCTCCACACCAAACTCGCTCGGCTCGTCGTCTTCATCAATCCAGTCTTCGATCGCCGCGAAAACGCCCCATGACAGCGGGCCGAACATGACGTCCATGTATCCACGATGCGGTCCGTTGATATTGAGCTTGGCGTGTTCGTCCAACGGTCCGGCGAAGGGAACCGGGCTGTCGCCCGAGGCATGTTGGATGATCCATTCGCCGCCGGCAACGGTTCCGGCGTGCACATGTTCCAGATCGCGAATCAGTGCATAGGCGTCGTCCGGGACCGGGTATCGAGTGTGGAGTGCCAGCGTCGCGATGGTCGACTCAACGCCTGCTCTGGCAGACCAGCGAGCTCGAATTCGCTCCATCGAGTCGCGTCCCAGCATGGCCATGCGGGTGGTTCCAATCTGGAGCGCGGCGACCAGCAAGGCCGTCAGCGTGAGGCCCCACAGGACGGCGACCATGGCTGTTCCGCGGCGGGCCCTCATCGCGGACCTCCGCCAGACCCACCCTGCTTGAGACTTGCGTTTCCATCAGGGCCGATGATGACGGTACCAGCGGGTGTTTCGAAGGTCTGCCCGGGAGCGCCCGCTGCTGCTGCACTTCCACTGGTGTCGATGGGGCCTCCCTCCGGGGTCGAGGAGGGCGTTCGGGGAATGGGTGGAGGGGTCGCGGTTGCGACCGCATTGACCACGTCGTCGTAGACCTCCGGGTCCAGTCCGAAACGTTCAATGATCTCGTTGGCCAATCGGGCGTCCGCCATGTCGCTGGGCATGCGGCTGCGGTCGACAGGCACGACCGTTCGGAGGGTGGCAGTCGGGTGTCCGGCCGTCGCCAGCCCAGGTTCAGCGCCGGTCGCCGTCACGGTGACACGAACCGCCCAGGGAAGCCCGTCCTCGTCGCTGTCCCACTCCTCGAGCCAACTGATGCCGTTCCAGGCCTCGATGTTGACCGCCGTGACTCCTTCCACAACGGGCGTGACGATTCCACCGCCGCGCGGATAGCCGTCGGGCATGGGGTCTCGCCGGGCCATCAGCATGGGTCCGAAGTCGTCCTCCTGGACGCGGTAGTGCGTCTCGAACTCCAACCCGTCCCCGTTATAGGTGATGTCTCGGGTCGCCCGCAGGCGATTGTTGAAGAGCAGCACCTCGTCTCGCGCAACGGTCTCACCGTCTCGAGTCGAGTCGGCGTCGAGCAGCAGAAACCGCGTGTAGAACAGGTCCTCACGCCGCAGGATCGACGCGAGGTCGCGTCGAATCATCCGCAGGGCGGCGTCTGCGCGGAGATGCGCGTCGATCCGGTCTCGCGTGGCGTTCTTCGACTTGACCACCTGCTGCATCGCAACGCCCATGGCCACCAACACCGCCGCCAGCAACACGCCGGCAAGCAGGAACTCGACCATCGTGAATCCGCGGCGCATCAGGAACCGGACTCCATGGGCGCTTCGTCGTCCGTGCCCCATTGACGTTCTTCCCGGTCGAGCGGCTCTTCGGGTTTCCAGTCAAACGGGTCATCGGCGACCTCCCCCTGACGCTGGGCGATCTTGGTGGCAATGTTCAACGACATCGGTCCCGATCGGTCCTGCCAGATGACGGTTGCCGAGACGTCCCACGGACCCCAATCGTTGGGCTGGTTCATCTGCAGGTTCCACTGGTAGTTCTCGAACGGCGGATCAAACGTGCCCGATGTCGATTCACTCTGAACGTACAGCGAGGGCCCTACCGCCACGACCATGGCCAGCGCCTCATCCGCCAGCCACGCAGCGGTCATGCGTCGTTCGCCTGTTTGTTCCGCACGCAGCGCCTGACTCGCGAGCGACATGGTGACGCTGAGGCCGATGCCGAGCATGAGCGCGGCGAGAATGACATCCAACAGTGCGACGCCTCGCTTGTGTACTGAATGTCGTAGTAGCATCACCAGTCTTCCTGCCATTGCCCTGACATGTCGAGGTCCATGGGCGTACGCGAGATGGCTCCGGTTGGTTCAGCTCGCATGGAGTCAACGCGAATCGGCCGCCATGCATTGCCGGAAAGAATGAGTTTCATGGTTCTCGGCATGCGGGGATCATTGCTGTGAAGGGTGACTTCCAGTCTGGGCCGCGGCTGGCCGGGGAGGCTGGTCAGGGGCTTGTATGTCGGATCGACGCGGTCGCCGTCGGCTACGAACTCCATATCGGAGACCGAGATGATGGCTGGAAGACGCACTTCGGGCACCGAGATGTCTTCGGACCAGCCATCATTGAACTCGTCGCGATCCCCGCGGCGGATGAGCAACTGAAGACTGTTGCGAGCAGGGTCGGCTGAGATTCCGATGGGTTCGTTCGCGAATTCGCTCCGCATGGCGTACATGAGCAGCAGATCGCTGACTTTGTCCGACGCGAGGTCGAACTCACGGGTCGCGGCACCGGTCAATCTGCTTACGAGCACCACCGCCATCGCCGCCACCAGAACCGTGACGATGATGACCTCGACCAGCGTAAATCCTCTGCGCCCGGACATGGCCCTACTGTGTGACGTCCGCGTTGGCCTGTTCACCGCCAGGCGCGCCATCGGCGCCGAGCGAGAGAATGTCATAGTCGTAGTTTTCGACGCCTGGGACGACCACGATGAACTCATTGCCCCATGGGTCGAATACATCCGATTGCTTGGGCAGATACGGGCCGCCTGGTCCACCACCTTCGTCGGGGCGCATCGTCAGAATGCTGAGATCAAAATTGTCCTCCGGCGCGGACGCGACGTCGATCATGTACAGCGTGTAGGCCTGGCTGATTTTGGCCGCCTGGCTCCTCGCGATCTCGGACTGGCCGCGTCCGAACACACCGGTGAGTCGTGTCGCCACGACGGTCATGAGCAGGGCCAGAACGGTGACGATGACAATGACCTCGACGAGCGTGAAGCCGCGGCGGATCGTCTGAGTTCGTCGTGCAGGGTGACGGTGCATGGTGAAGTCTCCCGGCCGAGTCATCCGGCCAGATTCTGAAGTTCAAGGAGCGGAAGAAGAATGGCGGCCAGCACAAACGCGCCCAGCGCCGCCATGATGATGATGAGAAGTGGGGGGAAGGCCTTGGTGAAGAGCTTGATTGAGACGTTGACCTGCCGATCGAATGCCGTGGCAGCATGTGAAAGCATGGTTTCGAGTCGGCCCGATCGTTCACCGAGGTTGACGACCTGGACCAGGAGGGGCGGGAACAGTCCGGACTTCTCCAGGGGGTCAGCCAGCGGCTTGCCCTCGGTGACCTGCGACTGCACCGTGTCGATGGCCTGCATCATGGCCGTGTTGACGAGCGTGTCTCGTGTGATGTTGAGGCACTCGAGCAGGGGAAGTCCGGCGGCGGCCAACGTGCCCATCGTTCGGGTGAATCGGGCCACGGCGATGTCACGCAGCAGTCGTCCGAGTACGGGCACTCGAAGTTTCCATGCATCCCATCGCAATCGGTTTTCGGGTGCCGCAATCCAGAACCGCCAGCCCATGACCGACAGCACGACAATCGCGATACAGATCAACCACCAGGATGCCAGAAAGTCTGAAATGTTCAGGAGGATCCGCGTCGGAAGCGGGAGCGTTTTGACGCCCGCGGCAAGAAGGGGTTCCATCAGCCGGGGAATCAGGACGGTGACGAGTATGACGGCGCTGGAGAGGATCAACGTGGCGACGATGAGTGGGTAGAAGACGGCCCCGATCACCTCTCGCCGCAGTTCAATCCCCCGTTCCAACAGGTCCGCAAGTTGGTGCAGCACAACGCTGCTCTCACCTGAGGCGTCGGCGGCGCGAAGCATGCCCAGAATGAGATCGTCAAATGGAGGGCCGTATGACAAGCCGGCCTTGTGCAGAGACTCACCAGCTTCGACGCGGTCGATGAGATGGTCCAGGACGGCTTCCGGGCCTTTGCCAACGGCCTGCCGGCGAATGGTGCGGAGCGCCGTCACCAGCGGCAGGCCTGCTTCCAGGGCCGTCGCCAGTTCACGCACAAGCGCCGCGACTTCGGTCTTCCGCATCGACGGGCGTCCGGTTCGCGGGCGGCGGGATGTTGCGGGGGCCGCGCGTGGGATGCCACGGTCCGCCGCTGCCGAGGCCACGATGGCTGTCGCCGTCTCGCCCCGCTGCAGAAGCAGGCGATTGGCTTCGGCGCGGCTTGCTGCTTCAAGTACGCCCCGTCGCGGGGCTCCGGTCGCCGAAATGGCTTCATACTCAAAGGTCGGCATGGCGGGCTACTCGTACAGTTCCTCTGCATCCTGCGTAGCGCGGAGGACTTCCGCGATCGTTGTGACGCCTTCGCGGGCTCGGTCCATGCCGTCCTCTCGCATCGTGTGAAAGTCCTTTGGCAAGGCAGAATTCAGGCTTGCTGCGGCCGCCCCTGAGGCAATCGCTTGCCGCAGTTCGCCGTGAATGGGGAGCAGCTCGAAAAAGCCGACACGGCCCCGGTAGCCGCTTCCATTGCACTTGTCGCACCCAGCGCCCTGCCAGGCGTGGCCCTCAAAGGCATCTCGCTCCTCGACCCGAATCCTCGCAGCGAGATCCTCCGAGAGGGGGACGCGTGTTCTGCAGTGCTCGCACACGCGTCGTCCCAGCCGCTGGGCAAGCAGCCCTTCGAGAACCGATGCAACCAGGTATGGCTCGGCGCCCATATCCACCAGGCGGCCGATTGAACTGACGGCGTCATTCGTATGCAGCGTGGAGAGGATGAGGTGACCGGTCAGCGCCGATCGGATGGCAATGTCCGCAGTCTCGCCGTCTCGAATCTCGCCCACCAGCACGATGTCAGGGTCTTGCCGGAGAATCGACCGCAGCCCGGAAGCGAACGTGAGACCTCGCTTGGCGTTGACGGGAATCTGATTGATGCCGTTCAACTCGTACTCGACCGGGTCCTCAATGGTGATGATCTTTCGGCTCGGATCAAAAATCCGCGTCAGCGACGCGTACAGCGTCGTCGTCTTGCCCGAGCCCGTGGGACCGGTGTTCAACAGGATGCCGTGGGGTTTGGCGAGCAGTCGATCCATGGCCGCCTGCAACTCAGGTCGAAGTCCGAGCGTGTCAAAGTCGAGGCGGAGTTGGCTCTTGTCCAGAATACGCATCACGACCGACTCGCCGTAGAGCGTTGGGACGGTCGACACGCGAATGTCGATTTTCCGGCCCTCGTACCGCAGCGAAATCTTGCCGTCCTGCGGCACGTATCGCTCAGCGATATTCATGCCGGCCATGATCTTGATTCGGCCGATCAGCGCCGGCTGCAGGTGCTTGGGTGGCGGCGGCTGCGTGTGCAGCATGCCGTCAATGCGGTACCGCACGGTGAGTTCCTGTTCAAAGGGCTCAACGTGGACGTCGCTCGTGCGTGACTGGATGGCCTCGATCAGGATCAGGTTGACGAGGTTGACCAGCGTCGGCTCCTCCGCCATGCGGTGGAGGTCGTCGGTCTCGAACGCGTCGAGGTTGTGTTCAAGGGCGTCGTCGCCGTCTTCGGTTTGTCCGCCCAGCAGGTCGGCCATCTTTG